>JADGRK010000143.1 GCA_017880985.1 Rhodoferax sp.
GCACCCTTCATGATCGGTGCGTTGAAAACATCGACCGGCACACTATCGGCGGGTTTGTATTTCGTCGGCGCGCTCGAAATCGGCGCCACTGTGCTCATCGCGCTGTTTAACCGCAAAGCGCTTTGACACCCTATTGGCCTCTGGACATCGCCAATACCTGCCACTCCACTCTTTTCAGGTAGATTCCCATGAAACTCTCTTTTCAGATTGATGCTGGCGCGCAGTCGCGCCAACTTGCTGTCGACATCGATTCCTTCATCGTGGCTGGCTGGGCCGGTCGTGACCTCGCGGCCATCGAGCACCATATTGAGGAACTGGCCGCGCTGGGCGTGCCGCGTCCGAGTGCCGTTCCGCTGTACTACCGCGTGGCGGAAAATCAACTGAGTCAAGCGCCACGCATCCAGGTGGTCGGCCCTCACTCTTCCGGTGAAGTCGAGACCTTGGTGTTTATGGCTGACAGCGAGATGTATGTCAGCCTCACTTCCGATCATACGGATCGCAAGCTGGAGTCGCACAGCGTCGCGCTGTCTAAGCAGCTCTGCGCGAAACCCGTGGCAACCACCGCGTGGCGCTTTGCGGATGTGGCCGATCACTGGGACGAGCTGGTGATTCGCTCCTACATCCAGGAAAACGGCAGCCAGGTGCTTTATCAGGAAGGAACCCTGAATGCGCTGCGCACTCCGTCCGACCTGATTGCCGGCTACCATGCCGGCGGCGCAGCGCTGCCACAGAGCGCAGCCATGAGTTGCGGCAACGTTGGGGCCATTGGCGGCATTCGACCGGCATCGTCCTTTATCATGGAGCTGTTCGATCCGTGCACCAAACGCAGCTTGCGCCACCACTACGATATTGACGTGCTTCCCGAAGTCGCCTGACTTGGCGGCCACCTCGCAACTTTTCCCCGATGGAGCCGCATCGCTGCGGATAGAACCATGCATTCAATGCCAACAATCGCTCAACAAGCCGCAGCACTGCGCGAGGGCCGCGGCTCCTCGGTCGCCTTGACCGAAGCAGCGCTGGAGCGGATCCATGCGCCAGCAGGAGAAGGCGCCCGCGTCTTCACGCGCGTGTACGCCGACTCTGCACGCGCAGCGGCACATGCCTCCGATGTGCTGCGTGCCGCTGGGCTCAGCCGCTCGGGCATCGACGGTTTGCCGATCTCCATCAAGGACCTGTTCGACGTGGCCGGGGAAACGACCATGGCGGGATCGGTCGCTCGGCAGGGTGAGCCGGTGGCCAACGAACATGCCGCGGTGGTCAAACGGTTGCTGGGCGCTGGCGCGGTCATCATTGGGCGCACCAACATGACCGAGTTTGCCTATTCCGGCCTGGGCATCAACCCCCACTATGGGACGCCGCTCAATGCCTGGGACCGTGGCACGGGCCGCATCCCCGGCGGTTCGTCCGCCGGCGCAGCAGTATCGGTAACCGACGGCATGGCCGTGGCCGGGATTGGTTCCGACACGGGCGGCTCCGTTCGGATACCCGCTGCGCTGTGCGGCCTGGTCGGCTTCAAACCAACAGCACGCCGGGTGCCAACCACCGGTACACTGCCCTTGTCAACCAACCTCGACGCCATAGGTCCTATCGCGCCGACGGTGGCATGTTGTGCGCACCTCGATGCCATTCTTTCTGGGCAAGACTATTCGCCGCCGGCACCGGCGATGCTGCGCGGCTTGCGTCTGGCAGTGCCAGCCACTGTGGCCCTCGACGGTATGGACGCGCACGTAGCTGCCTTGTTTCAAGCTGCGCTGACACGCTTGTCAGCGGCCGGGGTACTGGTACACGAAATCCCCATCCCGGCATTTGCCGGGCTCGCCAGCATCAACGCCAAAGGTGGCTTTATAGCTGCGGAAGCCTGGGCATGGCATAGGGACCTGATTGCACGCGCCGCTGACCGATACGACCCGCGCGTTGTTTCACGTATTCTGCGCGGCAAGGACATGTCGGCCGCTGACTACCTGGACGTGGTGCATGCCCGCACGCGCTGGATTGCAGAAGTCGAAACCAGCATGGCCGGCTTTGATGCGCTGATCATGCCCACTGTGCCTATCGTGGCACCTACAGTCGCTGAACTCGCGACATCTGACGACGCCTATTTCCGCGCCAACGGGCTTATGCTGCGCAACCCGACCCTGATCAACTTTCTGGATGGCTGCGCACTGTCCATTCCGTGCCATGAGAGTGGAACTGCTCCGGTCGGATTGATGGTGGCTGGCCCGGCCCTGAGCGACCAGCGGATTCTGTCGGTCGGTCTGGCCATTGAAGCATGCCTGTCGGCCGTACTCCGCCGTTAGTGACGTTTCTGCTGGCGATAAACATGAGGGCCCAGCAGCATCAGGCCACAAGTCCTTACCGTTGATGAACATTCGTTTTCTCGAAACTTTTGTATGGCTTGCACAACTGAAACACTTTCGCCTCACCGCCGAGAAACTGCATACGACTCAGTCTGCGGTCTCCAGTCGTATCGCCACATTGGAGGGCTTTATTGAATAATTCAGAAATCCGGCGTCAAGTGTATGAGATGGCATGATGCGGTTCGATTTCACCTTGAAGAATAGCCCGTGCCTTACAAACATAGCCAGAGCCGCAGTCACAAGTTCACCAAACCCAAGTACAAGGTGAACAATTGGCCCGAGTACAACGATGCACTGCGTCGGCGCGGTGACTTCACAATCTGGTTTACTGAGGATGCGATCACTGACTGGCGCCCCGCCAAAACTGGCTCGCGTGGGCGACCACAGGAATACTCTGATCATGCCATCGAGACGGCCATATTGATACGCCAAGTGTTTCATCTGCCGCTTCGTCAGACCGAGGGCTTCATGATCTCGGTGGCACGCATGATGGGCGCGCACATCTGCATTCCCGACTTCAGCTGCATCTCCAAACGAAGCATTGAATTGCCACGCCATCTCCTGAGCAAAGCGACGCAGCCCGGTGCTCTGGTCATCATTGATTCCACGGGGCTGAAGGTCTACGGCAAAGACGAATGGCACCAGGAAAAGCATGCTGTTCCCGCTCGCAGAACCTGGCGCAAGCTGCATCTGGTAGTCGACGAAAATCACCAGCTTCTGGCTTGCGAACTCACCACCCCTGAGGTTGGTGACCCCACCGCCGTTGCAGATTTGCTCGACCAGATTGACAGTCCTTTTGAGACCTTCATTGGTGATGGCGCCTACGATGCAGACACAGGATCCAAAGCGGTATTGCTCAAGCAAAGTGATGCGCTGATTGTGGTCCCGCCGCCCAAGACGGCAGTGTGCTCGAGTGCCGGTGACTCCCAACGCGATGACCATATTCGAGAGATCAAATCGCACGGCCGAATAGCCTGGCAGAGGAAGACCGGTTACGGTTTGCGCGCACATGCCGAGTTGGCAATGCAGCGCTACAAGCGCATCATCGGATCTGCGATGAAAGCGCGCAAACTGCCGCAACAAAAGACAGAAGCATGGGTCAGTGCTTCTGCGCTGAACATCATGTCAAATCTTGGCATGCCGGTGTCGGTGAAAATCTGAAATGAGGTAGGAAATGGGGTGCTGTCAGCCGTGTTTCGATTAATTCAACAACGCCATGCGGCGCTCGCAATTCTTACGCGGGTTCTCAGTGCCTAAGCAGCGTCTAAACGTGGTGTTGTACAGTAATGGCGGCGCGTTCTTTTACCAGAACTTGCACGATCCTTGCACAAATGATCTTTCCGTTCTGTGCGCACCAGCGCACAGGCGGTCTGAATGTCCGGTTTGAGAAATCCAGTCGGCTTACGTTAATCTCACCTTGAAGAGGCAATACACCATGTTCATTCGTTCGCTACAAGCTGGCGTCGCCGCTGGCGCGCTGTTGTTTGCATCCCTGGCCTGCGCGCAGTCCGCGGTCGACTGGCCCTCTCGCGCCGTCAGGATCATCGTTCCCTTTCAGGCAGGTGCGGCAACCGACCTGATCTCGCGTCAGTTCGGCGAGGCGCTGGCAAAGGAATACGGCCAGCCGTTCATCATTGATAACAAACCGGGCGCCGCCGCCATGATAGGCAGCGATGCCGCCGCTCGGGCGCCGGGCGATGGCTACACGCTCCTGATGACGGGCCCGGCGTCTATGGTCACGAACCGTTTTCTGTACAAGAAGCTGAGCTACGACCCGGACGCCTTCGAGAAGGTATCGCTGGTCGCCTTTACGCCGAACATACTGCTGTCGAGTCCGTCGCTGCCGTTCAAGACCTTGGCCGAGATGGTCAAATATGCCAAGGCCAATCCTGGCAAACTGACTTACGCCTCATTCGGTACCGGCACCACCTCGCACCTCGCCGGTGAGTTGCTCAAGTCGCTGGCCAAGATCGATATCGTGCATGTGCCTTACAAGGGTGCGAGTGAAGCGATTCCGGCACTGCTTGGCGGCCAGGTATCGATGTACTTCGACACCATCATGACCGGCCTGCCGTTCGTCAAAGATGGCAAACTGCGCGCGCTCGGCGTGTCCAATTCGAAGCGCTCCCAAATGGCGCCCGAGATCCCGACCATCGCCGAACAGGGCTACCCCGGATTCGACATCGCGCCGTGGTACGGCATCGTCGCCACCAAGGGCACGCCACCTGAGGTGGTGGCTAAGCTGAACGCCTCGATTGAACGCCTGCTGAAGGACCCGGCGTTTCGCGAAAAACTGGTGCACACCGGTGCCGAGGCACTCTTTGCCAATCCAACCGACTTTGCAGCGATGGTAAAGACGGAAATTCCGCGTACCGAAAAGCTGGTGAAGCAGTCCGGCGTGACCCTGCAATAAATTTTTGATCAACACTCACCCGGACCCACCATGCTGCCTTTCGACTGGACTTTCCCCTATCCCGCGCAAAAAATGCCGCTGCTCGCGGCCAACGCGGTCAGCGCCAGCCAGCCGTTGGCTGCGCAGGCCGGACTGCGCATGCTTTACGAAGGCGGCAACGCCATCGACAGCGCGATCGCCACCGCAATTGCCCTGACCGTGGTCGAGCCGGTGATGAACGGCATCGGCGGCGACATGTTCGCACTGGTCTGGTATGCAGGGCAGTTGCATGGAGTGAACTCGAGCGGCCGTTCGCCGGCGGCATGGACGCCCGAGTATTTCAAGGATCGCGACAAAATGCCGTCGACCGGGTGGGACACGGTCACCGTTCCCGGCCAGGTCGCTGGCTGGAAGGCATTGTCGAAGCGTTTCGGCAAATTGCCGTTCGCGCGGCTGTTCGCACCCGCGATCGGCTATGCAGAAAGCGGTTTCATGGTCTCTCCGCAAATCGCCCGCCAGTGGGCCGCGCAAGTCCCGGTTCTGATCGACCAGCCGGGCTTTCGCGAAGCCTTCACGCGCGATGGTCGTGCGCCGCACGCCGGCGAGTGCTGGAGTTTCCCGGAGCAGGCGGCAACCCTGCGCGCGATCGCCGAAAGCGAAGGCGAAAGCTTTTACCGCGGCGCGCTGGCCGAGCGCATCGCGCATTTCGCCAGCCAGACCGGCGGCGCGTTGCGCGCTGCGGACCTGGCCGCGCACGAGGCTGAATGGGTGACGCCGATCCAGCAAACGTTTCGCGGCTACACGCTGCATGAAATTCCGCCGAGTGGGCAGGGACTGGCAGCGCTCATCGGTCTGGGTATCCTCGATCGCTTCGACCTCGAAGCGATGGGCCGTGACAGCGCGGCCTTCTATCACGTCAGCGTCGAGGCCATGAAGCTGGCATTCGCCGATTTGCATCGCCACGTCGCCGACCCGGCCAGCATGCAACTGTCTCCGGCGGCCTTGCTCGACACTTCCTACCTTGCCGAGCGAGCCGCGCTGATCGACATGGACCGCGCCGCGGCGCCGAGCGCCGGCATGCCCAAGACCGGCGGTACCGTCTACCTCGCGAGCGCCGACGCCGCCGGCACGATGGTGTCCTTCATTCAGTCGAACTACCGCGGCTTCGGCTCCGGCCTGGTGGTGCCGGGCACCGGCATCAGCCTACATAACCGCGGCGAGGGCTTCAACTTGAAGCCGGGTCACGCCAATTGCGTGGCGCCGAGGAAAAAGCCGATGCACACCATCATTCCCGGCTTCATCACCCGCGACGGCGCGCCGGTGATGGCGATGGGCGTGATGGGCGGCTCGATGCAGGCGCAGGGGCACGTGCAGATGATGGCGCGCCTCGCGGTCTTCGGCCAAAACCCGCAGGCGATGAGCGATGCGCCGCGCTTTCGGGTCGAGCCCGGACCGCTACTCAACGTCGAAGCGCATTTGCCGGCCGACGTGGTGGATGCGCTACGCGCGCGCGGCCATCGGGTCGAGGTTGCGCCGCGCGACAGCCTGGAATTCGGCTCAGCGCAATTGATTTACAGGGCCGCGGACGGCTACATCGCCGCCTCCGATTCGCGTCGCGATGGGCAGGCAGTGGGCTTCTGAAGCAAAAGATCGGCGCCGCATTAACCGCGAAAACGCATACGTCAGGGGAAATCCGTGCAATTTGAGGAACTGGCATGCGTCTTCGCCCGGAACACGTTCATTAGCCGTTAGGGGTAATCTCGGATTTCGTGCAATTTGAGGCGCGGACCAAGAAAAGAATCCTACAAATCAAGGAGTTGTGACGGCGGCGATTTTTTGAGTGTGCGGGTTTTGATGCAATTTGACACGGTTGAGGTTGTTG
>JADGRK010000144.1 GCA_017880985.1 Rhodoferax sp.
CCGCCGGTCGTGGTGCCTCCGCCGGTCGTGGTGCCTCCGCCGATCGTGGTCCCACCGCCCGTCGTGGTGCCGCCTGTCGTGGTGCCACCGCCGGAAGTCCCGCCTGAGACACCCCTGGAGTTGCCAACCGTGCCGGCAAGAGTTGTCCCGCCTACTTGGGTGCCGGTTGTCTTGTTACCGGCCTCGCCAGCCGGACTGTTGACGCTGGCACCGCCGGTTGTGTTTGCCGCAGCACCCGTTGAAACGCCAGTTGTCATACAGGAACAAACGCCGGTCGTCGTGCCGGTCGAGGTGCCTCCGGAGATTTACGTCGCACCTCATCGGCCACGCAAACAGGACCGTAACTGAGTGCTGAGGCCATATCGCGCCATTGGTGAAACATGCGCTTGCTGACACCGACCTTGGACAGGGTCATTGGCGTTGGTCTGCTGGTCGCCAGTTTTGGATCTTATCCGGCACCTGCCACGGACAACGCGGTGAATCAAGGCGCATCAGCCGCCGTCACGCCCGGGTCGGTACCGGTCATGGCGCGTCGCCCCGGACGGAATGATTTCAACAAGGTACCCGCCTCCCAGGACGCAAGACAGGTGGTTGACTGGGTTCTTGGATCCGGCAATAACCGCGGCTTGCCGTTCGTCATTGTTGACAAGAAAGAGGCCAAAGTATTTGTCTTCCATGCCGACGGGAGGCTCCGCGGCAGCGCTCGAGCGCTGCTTGGCTCTGCGCTGGGTGACGACTCTGTGCCGGGCATTGGTGATCGAAAGTTGTCGAGCATTCGTCCCGAGGAGCGCACGACCCCGGCGGGCCGCTTTGTGGCGGTGCTGGACCGAAATCTTCATGGCAAGGCAATGCTTTGGGTCGATTACGATGCCGCGATTTCCATGCATCCGGTGATCACAAGCAACGCCCAGGAACGTCGCGCTGAGCGTTTGGCGACGCCAACGTCCGACGATAAACGGATTTCTTATGGCTGCATCAATGTGCCAGCCAAATTCTTCAGGGACGTCGTCGGCGCGGCTTTTAAGGGCACAAACGGCATTGTCTATGTGTTGCCGGAAATCCGCTCGGCCAGTCAGGTCTTCGGATTGCATTAAGCCATCAGGGCTTTACAAATCAGGACGGCCCCGAAGGGCCGTCTTGTTTCACCTGCCGCGCTCAGTGTCAGAGCCGGGGTTCACCCTGAGCGTTGACCCTGATTGTCGTTCCGGGAGGCGTGGTCATTTGCACACGATGCTCCTGACCGCGGAAGTTGTAGCTGACATCCCACAATTCGGCTCGGGCCTGGCTCGGCACGCTCTTGCAGCGCTGGACGTCTTGCGTGCTCGTTTGTTGTGATCCGCCGTCTCGACCGACTTGGGCCCCTACCGCACCGCCCGCGATGGCGCCGCCGACCGTGGCGAGATCCTTACCGCGTCCGGCACCGACCTGGTGCCCGACAATGCCGCCAATCAGGGCACCAGCAATCGCCCCCGGGACGTTGGAGTTGTTTCGATCTTGCACGACCTGTTCGCGCTCGACCCAGCAGCGCTGTTCCGGCGGACCGACCACCGCCCTCACCGAGGTGACATTTGCTTCGTACAGGCGTTCGTTATTGCGCCGACGGGCGTCATAAACCGGAACCGGAGCGGGCGCGTAACGATTGTCATCGATGCGCGCGTTCCTGCTCACGGTTCGCACCGATGAAACACTGTCGTTCAGGCCCATTGCGTCCAGCGATGGATATTGGCCCGGCCGCAAGACGACGCAGCGACCGCCGAACCGGACGTCTTCGCACACCTCCCAACGCTGGCTCGTCACGATTACGGACGAGGCGCGGTCATTGAAGCCGTACCGACTGAGGTCGCCGACCTGCCTTGAGGTCGTGAAGGAGCGGCCTTGAAAGCCGTCGTGCTCATAAAAAGTAACCTGTGCGCTGGCTTGCGCGGCAATCGCCACAGCGGCCACGGCCACCGCAGTTCTAAAAATTGCATTCATTGGTATATGTCCTTTAGGAAGTAGTCGCTACCGTGACCAATGTTGAACCACGGTATTTAGACGGTGATCCCAGTATCGGATGCGCGCCCCAACTCAAACAGTGGACAGTGCCGCGAATCGGGGTAGTAGATGTCCTACATCCGTGGTGGACCATACGGCTGCGCCCGCATGGGGATCAAATGGTGTAGGAAAATTCTGACAACGAACAGGGCTCGCGCCTGATGGTCCGGTCACGATTGAAGAGACAAACTCAACAAAATTTTTCATGTTTCATATTCGACCGACCGCAAATTGCCCCGGCAACTAAACGGTTCGATGACTCAGGGCGCAACCCATAGGCTCTGGACTCCAAGAAAGTAGCGCCAAGGGCCATGTATCACCTCAAGACCTATCTTGTTGAAGACAACCCAGTCATTCGCGAGAGCCTGATCGCGACGCTGGAAGAACTCGCTCCGGTCGTGGTGGTGGGCACGGCGGATGACGAATTGACAGCGGTGCAGTGGCTGTCACGGCCGGGCCAGCACGCGGACCTGGTCATCGTCGATATTTTTCTCAAGGCTGGGTCCGGCCTGGGCGTACTCAGGGCAGCGAGTACGCTGGCGCAACAGAACACGCTGGTGGTGCTGAGCAACTACGCGACACAGGACGTTCGGCGCAAATGCCTTGAACTGGGTGCCGCCAGAGTATTCGACAAGTCCAACGAGATTGATGCGCTAATCGAGTACTGCGGCAAGTTGGCGGCTGACCAGAGCGGTGGCAGTAGCAGCAGCGATCCTGGCTCACCGGCTTAAACGACGCAGTCAGCCTATTGGATCAATCCGTTTTTCAGCGCGTAATAGGTCAGATCACTGTTGGATTCAAGCTTCATTTTTTCCATGACACGGGTGCGGTAAGTGCTGACCGTCTTGACGCTCAGTGACATGCTGACAGCCATATGGCCGATGGTCTCGCCCTTGGCCAGTCGCAGGAAAACCTGCAATTCGCGCTCCGACAATTGGTCATGAAGCGGCTTGTCGCCAACGCCGCTCAGGCCATCGGCCAGCCGCTCGGCCACGCCAGCGGAGATGTACTTGCGCCCGCGGTGCACGGTGCGAATTGCCTTGACAATTTCCTCCGGGTCGCAGTCCTTGTTCAAATAGCCGCTGGCACCCTGGCGCAGCAGCGTGGTGGCGTAGTGCTCTTCCGGAAAGCCGCTCAGGATCAAGACCGGCAGGTCAGGCGCACGTGCCTTAATGGCGACCAGTGCATCGACACCGCTAAAGTCCGGCATGGAAATATCCATCACCATCACATCGACCTCGCCTTTGCGCACGATCTCAATCGCCGCGCGCCCATTGGCCGCTTCGGCGACAACGGTGAAATCGCTCTGGTCAGCGAAAAATTGACGCAGTCCAGCGCGTACCATCGCATGGTCGTCAACAATGGCAATTCGAATCATGGTGTTTTGTAGCGCTGCATGCCGCATGATCCCACAATTTCAACAAAGGGCTGAATATGGATGTCCTTGACACAGTCAATCCCGCCCGGCTGGCCTTTGTGCTGGCGGGTCTGGCGATGTTAGTGATGCTGCTGATTGGTTTACTGGCCGTGGTCATGTACCGGCGCCAGGGCTTGTTGCTCAAGAAGCAGGAACAGGAACTGCAACGCCTGGTTCAGGTCGAGCGTGATCGGCTCGAAACCGAGGTCATAGCGCGCATGGTGCAATTGACCGAACTGGCCAAGCATCTGCAAAGCGCGCGCGAAGACGAGCGCCACCGACTGGCGCGCGATTTGCACGACGATCTGGGCGGGCTGCTCACATCGGCCAAGCTCGACGCGGCCCGCATCAGGTCGCGCCTGGCCAACAAGGCACCTGAAGCCCTGGACTTGCTGGCCCATTTGGTCGAAACGCTCAATAGTGGCATCGCGCTGGGACGCCGCATCATAGAGGACTTGCGACCCTCGGCGTTGAGTAACCTGGGACTGGTAGCGACCCTCGAGATTCTGGCGCGCGAGTTCGCTGAGCACTCGGGTATCGAAGTTCATTGCACGCTGGAACCAGTGGCCTTGAAAGCGAGCGCTGAATTGATGGTCTATCGCCTGGTGCAGGAGGCCATTACCAACATCACCAAGTATGCCCGGGCGAGTCATGTCTGGATCAGCCTGGCGCCACACGATGGCGAGATTGAAGTCTCGGTTCGTGACGATGGTCTTGGCTTTGATACCAGCGTGCAACCGGATTCTTCCTATGGGCTGGTGGGCATGCGCTATCGTGTTGAGGCCGAAGGTGGCACCCTGGCCGTGGTGTCGGCGCCGGGGCAAGGTACCCTGATTCAAATGAAGTTGCCACAGTCTCGTTGAATTGATTGTCGGTGGCGTCCTACGCGGCTTCGCGCACCCGCCCGACGCGGCTGCGGCGCATCGACCTATCGCCCCAATCACGGCCCAAGCTCACACTCGATTGATCGCAGGCACACGGCTTGCGAACTTTTCCTAAAGCGGTTCGCCGCTCTGCCAACCAGGAGTCAAGACATGCTGCACTACGCTGTTGTTTTTTTCGTCATCGCACTGATTGCCGCTTTGTTCGGCTTTGGCGGCATCGCTGCCGGTGCCGTGGAAATCGGCAAAATACTTTTCATCGTCTTCGCGATCCTGGCTGTGGCCAGCTTTCTGTTTGGCTCCATCAGGAAGCGCTGAGACCAGGAGTTCACTTTTTTCATATCACTTCGTTTCAAAGGAATTCACATGTTTCTCAACAAGTCTTCAGAAAAATCCACTAACTTGGTCGATCAAGCAGCACAGACTGCCGATCACGCCATCAAATCAACCCAACAAGCCGCCAACGAAGCGCTCGAGAGCCTGGCCGGTGCCGTGCATGACTTGCAGCATCAGGCAGCCCCGTTGCTGGGCCGCGCCAGCGATCGAGTCAGCGCGCTGGCACAACGCGGTGTTGATAGCGTGCGTGATACCTCGCACCAGTTGCGTGTCAAGGCCGCGCATGCCTCAGACAATACGGTGAACTACATCAAGGATGAGCCGGTCAAGTCGATCCTCATTGCGGCGGCAGTCGGCGCGGCATTGATGGCATTAATCAGCCTGATCAGCCGTTCAAGTGATCGCCCTTAAAGCGTAGCTGAATCTCAGTTGATGCATCCGCTGCTTCATTTGATAGCAACCAAGCCGCAGTTGTTGGCGGATCACGCCCAGGCCTACGGCGAACTGCTGACAACTGAGGTTGCCAACCTATCGACCGCCTGGAAGCGGCGTGCGGTGCTGCTGGTTATTGCTCTGTCCTCGTTGGGGGTGAGCTGCGTTCTTGCAGGCGTTGCGCTGATGTTGTCGGCCCTCATGCCCGCAGCCGCCGCCCAGGCGCTGGCAGTCCTGATCATGGTCCCGCTGCTGCCGCTGGCCCTCTGCGTCGGGTGCCTGTTTGCAGTGCGGTCACAGCGCGATGGCGCGGCCCTGGAAAATGTGCGCCAGCAATTCAAGGCCGACATCGCCATGCTGCGCGAAGCAAGTTCTTCATGAGCGTGCTGGTGCCCACCCCATCAGAGCGGCTGGTGCTGTCGCGCGAGCGTCTGCGCCACGCCCTGCGTGAAATTGCTGCGCCACCACAAGTCCCGAAAGATGCGCAACCGGGCAGTCTGCTATCCGGTTGGTTCAACAACCTGAAATCGACTCCGGGTGCCAGTGGCTTGATTGAGACTGTGCGCGTGTGGTGGGCGCAACATCCATTGCGCGTGGTCGGTGCACTCGCTGCCGACGTCGCAAAAACGGTGCTGCAACCTATTGCCCAGCGCAACCCGCTCGGTTTGATGCTGGGCGCGTTTGTGCTGGGTGGCCTGGCGGCATGGAGTCGCCCATGGCGCCATATTCTTACCCCGGCACTCCTGGTCGGTCTCCTGCCGCAAATCTTGTCCAGGGCCGCCACCAATATGTCGGCTCGATCCTGGATCGCAGTGTTGACAACTTTGGCGCAGTCGCAGCGTCGGCCAGATCCCACTTCAGCGACCCAGACCCCTGATCAGCCGATCTGTTCACAGACGAAGGCGTGATCGGCCGCATGGCACCGGCACTGCGCGTTTGGCGATCGATTATAAAAATTGTTTCTTCAATGTTCGCCACCGTACAGACCGGACGCGAGTGCCATGAAACACTGAGTATTGATGCACTCTGCTCAGGCGACTGTCCAGAGCAACAAGGTTCGAACCAACGCTTGATCGCGGCGTGCAACTCGAAGTCTCAGGCATGCGCTAACCTCATCCTGCAATTTTCCCGCCCATCGGTAGTGGGGCTTGTCACTACCCGGTTCAATTCAATTTCACATCAACCTTAACTGGAGATTTATTATGTACATTCGCACCACCCTCATCGCCGCCATGACGGCCATTGTTTTGCTCACAACGTCGGGCTGTGCGGTCCACCGCGGCCAGGAAACCGTCGGTGCCTACATTGACGACACCGGCATCACCACGTTGATCAAGTCGCGTTTCGCCGAAGACAAGCAAGTCGATGCGACCAGTATCCGGGTCGAAACGCTCAATGGCACCGTCATGCTGTCAGGCTTCGCCAAGAGTAGCACGGAAAGAAATACCGCTGAGAACATCGCGCGTCGGGTTAATGGGGTGAAACTGGTCAAGAATGAAATTGCGATCCGCCCGTAATT
>JADGRK010000011.1 GCA_017880985.1 Rhodoferax sp.
TCCATCACATCAATTTCGCCGGACAGCAAAGCCGCCACGCGCGTGGCGTCGTTGCCAATCGGGGTGAAGATCACCTCATCGACATTGCCGTCAATCTTGCCCCAGTAACTGCCGTTGCGCGAGTAGGTGGTGCGCACACCCGGCTGGCGCTCACGCACCCGGAACGGGCCGGTGCCATTGGCGCGGAACGACGCTGCGTTCTCTATGCCCTTGCGCCTGTCCACCGGCCGGGTGGCCTGGTTGGCTTCGCACCATTTCTTGCTCATCATGTACCAGTAGGAAATCTGCTCCGGCAGAATCGGAAACGGCGCGAACAATATGAAGTCAACCGCGTGGTCGTTGATTTTTTTGATTTCCTTGATCTGACCCACATAGCTCTTCAGGTCGGAGCCTTCGCCTTTGGCGCGCTCGTAGCTGAAAATCACATCGTCAGCGGTAAACGGCGTGCCGTCGTGAAACACAACGCCCTTGCGCAGATTGAAACGCCAGACCGTGGGCGAGGTCTGCTTCCAGTCGGTCGCCAGCCCCGGGGTGAGCTTGAAGTCGCGGTCACGCGTGACCAGCGGCTCGAACACATTGCCCAGTATGGAAAATTGCAAGGACTCGCTGAGCGAATGCGGGTCCATCGCCAGCGCGTCGCCCTGGTTACCAACCCGCAGGGTTACCGCAGACGCCACAAAACTCATAGCTGCCAGCGCAACAGCGATGGGGGCTAGAGTCATATTTATTCTAAATTTCATGATTGTCTCCTGTTGAAAAACCAATAAACTTGCGGGACAGACCGCCGTTACGCGAAGCGAACAAGCTCTGTCCTCAACTGATTAAAACGGATCAAATTGGCATGGCGTGCTCCACCAGACTGGCGTGCAAAGCCGCACCCAAAGGCAGAATGTCATCGTTGAAGTCATACCGGCTGTTGTGCAGAAAGCAACTGCCGACACCATTTTCTTCGCCCTGCCCGATGCGCATATAGGCGCCGGGCTTGACCTGCAGCATGAACGAAAAATCTTCTGCACCCATGCTCGGTTCCAGGTCGCGCACCACGTGCTGGGCGCCCACCAGGCTTTGCGCGACATCGGCGGCAAAGCGCGCTTCCGGCGCGCTGTTGATGGTGGCAGGGTACATGCGCTCGTAGTGCACCGTGGCCGTGGCGCCAAAGCCCAGCGCCACCGCCTGGCACATCTCGGTCAAGCGCCGCTCCACCAGTGCCTGCACCAGGGGACTGAAGGTGCGCACCGTGCCCACCAAAGTGGCGCTGCCCGGTATCACGCTCATCGCGCCGAGTTCACCGGCGCGCATGGCACACAGGCTGATGACCGCACTGTCCACCGGCTTGACGTTGCGCGACACAATGCTTTGCACGGCGGTAATGATGTGCGCCGCCACCAGCACCGGATCCACCGTCTGGTAGGGATGGGCGCCATGCCCGCCCTTGCCCGTGATCTCGATGCTGATGCGATCCGCCGCCGCCATCATGGGGCCAGAATTGATGCCGATCGTGCCGGGACGCAGGCCCGGCCAGTTGTGCATGCCATAGACCGACTGAACCGGGAAGCGTTCAAACAGGCCGTCCTCTATCATCGCCTTGGCCCCCGCATAACCCTCTTCACCGGGTTGAAAGATCAGCACCGCGGCGCCATCAAAATTACGCGTCTCGGCGAGGTAGCGCGCTGCGCCCACCAGCATGGCGGTGTGGCCGTCATGACCGCAGCCATGCATCAGGCCCGGCTTGGCGGATTTCCAGGCAAAATCGTTGTGCTCGGTCATGGGCAGCGCGTCCATGTCGGCACGCAAGCCCAGCATTTTTCCGCTACTGCAACGCTGACCCTTGATGACGGCCACGACACCGGTCTTACCCATGCCGGTGTGAACCTCATCGACACCGCAGCGCTGCAATGCCTGCTGTACGCGCGCCGCCGTATAAACCTCTTCAAAACCGAGTTCGGGATGGGCATGCAGTTCGCGCCGCAATGCCGTGAGGTCGGTCTGGAACTTTGCGATGTGCGCAAACGCTCGCCCGTGAACATGAAGACCAGAACGGTTCGCCGAAGCTTGCATCAATTTCCTCCTGCCTGACCCAGACGCAAACGCGGGTCAACCACAAAATAAAGTAAATCCACCACCAGGTTGATCAGCACAAAAATCAGGGCAATCAGACACAGGTAGGCGGCCATCACCGGCACGTCGGCAAAAGACACCGCCTGAATGAACAGCAGCCCCATACCCGGCCACTGAAATACTGTCTCGGTGATGATGGCAAAGGCAATCAACTGCCCCAGTTGCAGCCCGGTGATGGTCATCACCGGCACCAAGGTGTTTTTGAGTGCGTGGCCAAAGTGAATGGCACGGTTGCTCAGCCCCCGGGCACGGGCAAAGCGAATGTAGTCGGTGCGCAAGACCTCCAGCATTTCAGCGCGCACCAGGCGCAGGATCAGGGCAAGCTGAAATATCGCCAGGGTGACAGCCGGCAACACAATATGGCGCCAGCCGTCGGCAGTAGCCAGGCCACTGCTCCAGGGACCGTACTGCACCACTTCACCACGCCCAAAACTGGGCAGCCAGCCCAGCCCCACGGAAAAAACCAGAATCAACAAAATACCAATCAAGAAAGTGGGCAGCGATACGCCCAGCAAAGACGCCAGCATGAACAGCTGGCTCAAGAAACTGCCACGCTTGAGGGCGCAGTAAACCCCCAGCGGCAAGCCAATCAACAAGGCCAGCAATGCCGCCACCAGCGCCAGCTCCAGCGTCGCGGGGAAACGCTCCATCAGCAAGCGCGACACCTTGGCACCCTGGCGCAAACTCAAACCGAATTCACCCTGCACGGCATTCAGGCAGAAGTGCCAAAACTGTACGAAGAAAGGCCGGTCCAACCCCAAATCGGTGCGCAACTGCTGGATTTGATCGGGCCGGGCATCCTGCCCCAACAGGAACACCACCGGGTCGCCAACGTACTGAAACAGCATGAAAGCAATGAAGGCAACGACCACCAGCACGACGGTCGCCTGAATCAAACGGCGAAGAATAAAAGCAAGCATGAACAAGCGTTGATGAAGAACAGAATATACCCGTGTCAATGCACCGAGGATACCGGGTTTTCTCCTGCGCTTTGGCTGCCAGCACCATTATTCTTCCTGCCACCTACCCCACCGCTGCCCCCAATCCATCGCCCCCGGCCAGCGCAGCCCGGCACTTGGCGCTAGACTCGGTGGCATAGGAGTTACCATGAAATTAATTGATTCGATTGTGACCCAGACGGCGGGTATGGCCGCCATTCGCCGGGATATTCACGCTCATCCCGAGTTGTGTTTCGAAGAAAACCGCACCGCCGACCTGGTGGCCAACAAGCTCACCGAATGGGGTATTGCGATTCACCGTGGCATGGGCACCTGTGGCGTTGTTGGCATTGTCAAGAATGGAACTTCGACGCGCGCCATTGGCTTGCGCGCCGACATGGACGCGCTACCGATGCAGGAGTTCAACACCTTTGGCCATACCAGCGAATACGCCGGCAAGATGCACGCTTGCGGCCATGACGGGCATACCACCATGCTGCTGGCGGCGGCCCAGCACTTTGCCAAGCAGCGCAATTTTGATGGCACGGTCTATTTGATTTTCCAGCCCGCCGAGGAGGGCGGCGGCGGCGCGCGCGAAATGATCAAGGACGGCTTGTTTGAGAAATTTCCCATGGAGGCGGTGTTTGGCATGCACAACTGGCCGGGCTCCGAAGTGGGCAAATTCCTGGTCAGCGCCGGGCCGGTCATGGCCTCCAGCAACGAATTCAAGATCACCATTCACGGCAGAGGTGCGCATGCGGCTGCGCCACACAATGGCCTGGACCCGGTGCCGGTGGCCTGCCAGTTGGTGCAGGCTTTTCAAACCATCATCAGCCGCAACAAAAAACCCATCGATGCCGGCGTGATTTCGGTCACCATGATCCATGCCGGTGAGGCCACCAACGTCATCCCCGATCATTGCGAACTGCGCGGCACGGTACGCACCTTTACGCTGGAAGTGCTGGACCTGATAGAACAGCGCATGAAACAGATCACGGAGCACACCTGCGCCGCTTTTGACATGACGTGCGAGTTTGAGTTTGTGCGCAACTACCCGCCCACCACCAACAGCGCCAAAGAGTCAGAATTTGCGCGCCAGGTGATGGCAAGCATCGTCGGCGCGGACAACGTTGCGGAGCAGGAACCCACCATGGGGGCGGAAGATTTTTCCTACATGCTACAGCGCAAGCCGGGTTGTTACGGCTTTATCGCCAATGGCGACGGCACGCACCGGGACAGCGGGCACGGCGAGGGCCCCTGTATGCTGCACAACCCGAGTTACGACTTTAACGATGACTTGATCCCGCTCGGTGCGACCTATTGGGTGCGCCTGGCCGAGGCCTGGCTTAAAACTTCCGACTGAAGCGAGCGCAACATGATGAACATGGTTGAACCTTTCTCTGCCAGCTACGGCGAGGCACGTGCCAAGTTTCTGGACGCTGCGGCCAGCGCCAAGCTGCCGGTGACCTCTTATCGGCACCCTCGGCTCGGACGTGATGGCGAAGCACTGGCCATGGACGTGGTGCTCGACGGCTCGCCTGCTGCCGAGCGGCTGTTGATCGTGACCAGCGCCTGCCACGGCGTCGAGGGCTTTTGCGGCAGCGGCGTGCAAGTGTTTGCGCTGCATGACGAAGCCTGGCGCGACCAGGCCCACGCCCAGGGGGTTGCGGTGTTGTATGTGCATGGCCTTAACCCCTACGGTTTTTCGCACCTGCGCCGCGCGACCCACGAAAATGTGGATTTGAACCGCAACTTCCAGGACTTCTCCAAGCCCTTGCCGGTGAACGATGCCTACCGTGCCTTGCAGCCCTTGTTGTTGCCCGAGCAGTGGCCGCCAGATGCAGCCAACGCGCAAGCCGTGGCCCACTTTATTGAGACCCATGGGATGGACGCGTTTCAGGCGGCTATCACACGCGGCCAGCATGAGTTTTCCGATGGCCTGTTTTTTGGCGGCACCGCACCCACCTGGAGCAACCAGACCATTCGTCAGGTGTTACGTGATTCAGCGCGCATGGCACACAAGGTTGGCTGGATTGATTTGCACACCGGCTTGGGGCCTGCTGGTGTGGGCGAGCGCATTTTTGCCTGCAAGGATGACAAAGCCGCGCTGGAGCGCGCCCGCCAATGGTGGGGCGGCAACGGCGAGACACCGGTGACCTCGATCTATGATGGCTCTTCGACTTCGGCTTTCCTGACCGGGCTGATGTGGATGGCTCTGTACCAGGAGTGTCCACAGGCCGAGTACACCGGTATTGCGTTGGAGTATGGCACGCTGCCAATGGCCGAGATCATGCCGGCGCTGCGCGGCGAGCACTGGCTCAACAATCATCCCGAGGCACCCGCTGCCTTGGCCAAACAGATCAAGCAGCAAATGATGGACGCTTTCTATACCAATACCGACGCCTGGAAAAATCAAATCATCAACCAGGCACGTGAAGCCCTGTTGCAAGCGGCGGCGGGACTGAGCGCTTGATTCAGCACGCAAAGCGGCGCGACGCCAGTTCCAGCAAACCATCAAAAATCAGGTTGTCCACCAGCTCAAATTGCAGCGACATGCTGGGTGCCATCTTCCAGCCGGCGCCGCCTGCCATCACGCAACGGGGCTCGGCGCCGCAGTGGGCACGCAAATGCTGCACCATGCGCTCAACGGCACCGGCAATGGCATAGGTGCCGCCGCTGGTGAGGGCGTCGCTGGTGTTGGTGGGGAACTCGCGCACTTCGCCGGTGGGTACGTGCAGCCCGGCGGTGCCGGTCTCCAGGGCGCGCAGCATGATGCCGTGGCCGGGCAGAATCAAGCCACCCAAAAATTTGCCACTGGCATCAATCGCATCGACCGTCACGGCGGTTCCGACCATGACCACCACCATCGGTCGCGCCGGACCCGTGCCCAGCGAGCGATGCCAGGCCCCGATCATCGCCACCCAGCGGTCGGCGCCGAGCCGCGTGGGATGATCGTAGCCATTGGTTAGCCCCGCTTCAGCCGCACTTGGCACCACCCATTGCGGCGCCACCTCCCAGATTTCCATTTGCTCCTCGACCCGGCGCCTGACCACGTCGCCGGCGACGATGCAGCCCAGCATGTAGTCGGGCGCCGCCAGCCTGGCCCAGGGACCGTCAGCCAGCTTGTCAATGTTGTCCAGAAACTCAACGCCTTGCGCCAGCACAGGTGCGTTCACGTGGGGGCTTTGGTACAGCGCCCACTTCAGGCGCGTGTTGCCAACATCAATTGCCAGACAGGTCATGCCGCGATTATCACCAAACTCGCGCCTGCCATCTCAGTCCTGCCGCCAGGGCAGGCCGTGAAAGCGCCAGCCGCCCTTGCGGCCACGCTGGGCCGCCGCAACCGGGCGCACACCGCTGCGGCACAAAAAAAGTACTTTTCCCCCGCCGGGCACTGACGCCACTAAATCTTCGTCAACGTGGGCATTCGTCACCATCCCGGGCCACTGCTGCCATGCCAAGGGGACGGCGCCGGGTATAAAGCCGACCCCAGGCGCGTTCGGCGTCGGATCGCACATCCACCACAGCGCCTGGCCTGCCTGCCACCATTGGCAAGCGAGTTGCAGCGCACGTCACCGGCGTAGCCTGCGGCTGAATAGAAAAAGTTTGAAATTCATGCTAAGCACGCTGTCGGGGGGATACGGCAACTTATAGACGGGCTCGACACCTAAAGTGTTTTTGATGCTTGCAGTTTCCTGACGCTGGTCGCCAACTTCATCGCTGGCGAGCGCGGGCAACGAATTAGCTGAATAAAAGTAAAAACACTTGTGATTTTTAAAAAAGGTCACCAAGGGTTTTTACCGAGTCGAGCTTCGCGTGATCCCGGCACAATCGAACGATGAGCGGCAATTCGTCGTTCTCATCGCAACATAACTTTTGGAGACCGCATGAAATTTGTGCGAAATATAGCTTTCAGTTCCATTGCCCTTGCCGTTGCAGCTATGAGTTTTGCGGCAGACAACATCAAAATCGGCTTGCAAGGTCCGTTGACCGGCGGCTCCAGCCCGATGGGCGTGTCCATGCGCGATGGTGCCAAACTGGCCGTCGCCGAGATCAACGCCAAGGGTGGCTTGCTGGGCCGCAAAATTGAGATGATCGAGCGTGACGACGAGGCCAAGAACGAGCGCGGTGTTCAAATCGCCCAGGAGCTGATCAACAAGGAAAAAGTGGCTGCCTCCGTCGGCTACATCAATTCCGGCGTGTCGCTGGCTTCGCAACGTTTTTACCAGGAAGCCAAGATCCCGGTGATGAACAACGTGGCCACGGCAACCACCATCACCAAGCAGTTCGCTGACCAGCCCGAGAACTACGTTTTCCGCAATTCGGCCAATGACACGATTCAGTCCACCATGATTGTGGAAGAACTCGTCGGTCACAAGAAGCTTACCAAGGTTGCCATTCTGGCGGACTCGACCAACTACGGCCAATTGGGTCGTGAAGACCTGGAGAAAGCGCTCAAGGCCAAGGGTATTACCGCAGTCGCGGTCGAGAAGTACAACATCAAGGACGTGGACATGACGCCCCAGTTGCTCAAGGCCAAGGAAGCCGGCGCACAGGTGGTCATCACCTACGGCATTGGCCCGGAGTTGGCGCAAATTGCCAACGGCATGATCAAGCTGGGCTGGAAGGTTCCGATGATGGGCTCCTGGACCCTGTCCATGGGCAACTTTATTGACAACGCCGGAAAAAATGCCGACGGTGCGCTGATGCCACAAACTTTCATCCAGGAGCCCAATACGCCCAAGCGCAAGAGCTTCATTGAGGCCTATCAGAAGGCCTACAAGGTGACCCGCATTTCTTCACCGGTCTCTGCGGCGCAGGGCTATGATTCGATTTATTTGCTGGCCGCAGCAATCAAGCAAGCTGGCGGCACCGAAGGCCCCAAAGTGCTGGCGGCATTGGAAGACCTGAAGGCACCGGTTGAAGGCGTGGTGACCACCTACAACCATCCGTTCTCGAAAACCGACCACGAGGCCATCACCATCAACATGCCTGTAATTGGCAAGGTGCAGGATGGCCATGTGGTCTACGCCTATGACGAGGACAAGAAAAAGGGCGGCGACGTTCGCACCAAAGCTGTGAAGAAGTAAGCACAGAGTAAGCGCAGCCTCAAGGCTCTGCTGAGAAAAAGCCGGTAGCAGCCGGCTTTTTTGGCGTTTTGGGGTCTGTCATTACACTGGGACCATCTGTTTTTATTCGAGGTCAGGCATGGAAATTTTCTTGCAGCTCATCTACAGCGGTATCGCGCTGGGCATGATTTACGGCGTGATCGCGTTTGGCTACCAATTGACATTCGCGACTTCGGGCACCCTGAATTTCGGTCAGGGCGAGGCGCTGATGCTGGGGGCACTGGTCGGCCTGTCTTTGGCGGGCACGATTCACGGCGGCCCCTACCTCAACTACTGGGTGATGATTCCCGTGGTCGTGATTTTTGGCGCCGCACAAGGCGCGCTGGTGGAGTGGATTGGTGTGCGTCCGGCCATCAAGATCAAGAGCGAGTTTGGCTGGATCATGTCCACCATTGCGCTGGCCATTATTTTCAAAAACGTCGCTGAAAACATCTGGGGCAAGGATGACTTGAAGTTTCCGTCCCCTTTGTCAGAGGCGCCCATCAAGCTTTTCGGCGCCAATGTGTTGCCGATGGAAATCGTGGTGGTGATTGGTGCGCTGGCCATGATGGCGATAGTTGAGATTTTCAACCGCAAATCGATTTACGGCAAAGCGGTGGTCGCCACCTCCAATGATCGCGACGCCGCGTCCCTCATGGGCATCAACACCGGTGCCGTGATCACGTTTTCTTACGCGCTGTCGTCGGTGACGGCGGCGGTGGCCGGCGTGCTGGTGGCACCGCTGACACTGACCGGCGCCACGATGGGTTCGGTGCTCGGGCTCAAGGCTTTTGCCGTGGCGATTATTGGCGGCCTGACCTCTGGTGTTGGTGTGATCGTGGGCGGGCTGATTTTGGGCATTGCAGAAACCACCACCGGCTATTACATCTCGACCGGCTACAAGGACGTGCCGGGACTGGTGCTGTTGCTGCTGGTGCTGGCAGTCAAGCCCGCCGGCTTGTTTGGCAAGACGGCGATCAAAAAGGTTTGACGCAAACAAGTTGCCATGAAGATGAAAACCAAATCCTATTTTTTAGTGGTGCTGGGCCTGGCGGCGCTGGGCTTGTTCCCGGTGCTGGTGCCCAACGCCTATTACGTCCACCTGGTTGAGACGATTCTGATTTACGCCATCCTGCTGTTTGGCTTGGACATCGTGGTCGGCTACACCGGCCAGGTGTCGCTCGGGCATGCAGGCCTGTTCGGCGTCGGCTCCTACACCGCCGGGGCGCTGTTCTTCAAGCTGGGGGTGCCTTTCCTGCTGGCAGTCCCGGCGGCCATTGGCGTCACCGCTGTGTTCGGAGCGGTGCTGGCGCTGCCGGCCTTGCGCGTGACCGGTCCTTACCTGGCCATGGTGACTCTGGCCTTCGGCACCATCATCCAGATTCTCATCAACGAGATGACGTTTTTGACCGAGGGCCCGATTGGCATCAAGGTGGCCAAGCCGATTTTCTTTGGTCACAAGCTCAACGAGGTGCAGTACTTTTATGTCGTGGCCGTGCTGATGGTGCTGGCGCTGGTGGTGGTGCACCGCATCCTGAAATCGCACCTGGGCCGCGCTTTTGAAGCCTTGCGCGACAGCCCGGTGGCCTGCGACTGCATGGGCGTTTCGGTCTACCGCTACAAGGTCTATGCGTTTGTCATCAGTGCCGGTCTGGCCGGTCTGGCCGGCGCGCTCTACACCTATTCCGAAGAGTACATTTCGCCCAACACCTACAACTTTGAGTTGACCATCATGTTCCTGCTGGCGGTCATCATGGGCGGGCGCAAGACCCGCTCCGGTGCCCTGATTGGGGCCGCGATTGTGGTGATGCTGCCCAGCTTGCTGTCGGACATTGAACTTTTCCGCAAGATCGCTAGCGTGCTGGCGGTGGCGGTGACCGGCATGGCGGCATACAACTTCGTGAAAAAGGTCAAAACGGTGCGCGAGTTAGCGGTGCCTGTGGTGGCCACGGTGGCCATGGCGGCGTTTTCCTTTCAGCTTGAAAACATCACCGATTGGCGCTTGACCATTTTTGGTCTGATGACCCTGTTTGTGGTCTATTACCTGCAAGATGGTGTGGTGGGTTTTGCGCGTGATCTTTTTGTCCGCTTTGCCAGGCCCGCAGCACACGCCAGCGTCGGTACCCCAGTCGTCAAGGTGCGCGCCTGGACCACCTCCCATCTGGCGGCACCGGCTGACTCGGGCCCGCTGCTCGAAGCGCAGCAGGTCTTAATGCAGTTCGGTGGCCTGAAAGCCCTGAATCAGGTCGACCTGCGCATAGCGCGCAGAGCAATTCACGGACTCATCGGACCCAACGGTTCGGGCAAGAGCACGATGATGAACGTGCTCACCGGCATTTACCAGCCAACTTCCGGGCAGGTGATGTTCAACGGCCTAGCGGTGACGGGCCAGACACCTTCGGCTATTGCCTTGTCCGGCATTGCACGAACCTTTCAGAACGTCCAGCTCTTTGGCGAGATGACCGCTACCGACAATGTGCTGGTAGGCTTGCACCACACCTACAAGAGCAACATCCTCGATGTGATGCTGGGCACGCCCCGCTACCAGCGGGAAGACGCCGCCGCGCGCGAGCAAGCGGCCAGTTTGCTGAGTTTCGTTGGCTTGACGGAGCTGAGCGAGGAGCAAGCGCGAAATCTGCCTTATGGCAAGCAGCGTATGTTGGAGATTGCGCGTGCGCTGGGTCTCAATCCCAGCCTGTTGCTGCTGGACGAACCGGCTGCCGGCTTGCCGCCGGCCGACTTGCCCGAGCTGATGAAGATGGTCCAGAAAATCCGCGACCATGGCATCACGGTGATCCTGATTGAGCACCACATGGACGTGGTGATGGGGATTTCTGACACCGTGTCGGTGCTCGACTTTGGCCAGAAAATTGCGGAAGGCAAACCGGCCGATGTGCAAAGCAACCCCGCCGTGATCGAAGCCTATCTGGGCAGCGGCGCGGCAGCGCATTGATTGCGGAGAAGATTCAACATGCTCACCATCGAAAATTTGCAGGCCGGCTATGGCAAGGTTCAGGTACTTCACGGTGTTTCAATCCAGGTGCCGAAGGGAAAAATTGTCACCTTGATCGGCTCCAATGGTGCCGGCAAGAGCACGACAATGCGCGCCATCTCAGGCATGATCAAGCCGGTGTCTGGCAAGATCACCCTCTCTGGCCAGGACATTACCGGTTTGGGTTCGCACCAGATCGCCAAGCGCGGCCTGGCCCACTCGCCCGAAGGTCGGCGCGTATTCCCTTCCTTGAGCGTGCTTGACAATATTCGCCTGGGCGCTTTTGTGCGTTACACCAACGCGCGCCCGAAAGGCGATGTCGAGTCTGATCTGCAAAGTGCGCTGGAGATGTTCCCGCGCCTGAAAGAGCGCACGCACCAACTGGCGGGCACGTTGTCGGGCGGGGAGCAGCAAATGCTGGCCATGGCGCGGGCTGTCATGCTCAATCCGGAGGTGTTTTTGCTGGATGAGCCGTCGATGGGTCTGGCGCCGATTCTGGTGGAAGAAGTCTTTAACATCATCTCCCGCCTAAAAGCGCAAGGCGTCACGATGCTGCTGGTGGAGCAGTTTGCAGCCGCGGCGCTCAAGGTGGCTGACTATGGCTATGTGCTTGAAAATGGTCGCGTTTCAGTACATGGTCCGGCTGACAAGCTCAAAGACGATCCTGCGGTCAAAGCGGCTTATTTAGGGGGCTGACCCTTTTGCGGGTGGTCGGCCAATAGTGTGAGTCGTGAGGGGTTTCAATCCCGGATGGGCACGCGCCATCAAAGTCCCAACGATGACGGTTGGCGATTGAGCGCCCTGCGCTTGCAAGAACGCACTATGGATTTTTTGGGCTGGCACGGTTGAGAGCCAGAAGTTGTGCCGGATCAGCCTGTGCACGCGCTTGTCTGGTGATCAGATAAACCCGCTCAATACGGGTGGTCTTGGCTCCTTTGTTAACCCGTTCGGCGACACAGGTTTCTGCCACGTAAAGTTTTCTGTTTTTGCGACACAAAAATGCGAATCTTGACGTTGGTCAAGTCTGCTTCCGTTCACGCAAGTATCTACTGCTGCTGCTGCTGCAATTTTGCAGTTTGCTCGGCTGAAACCACAAATTAAATATTTAACCTGCAAAAGGATGACAAATTATGACTTTCCAAAAGAGATCCCTAGTGATCGCTTGTTCATTGGCGCTTGCCTGTATGGCCAATGCCCATGCGGATCAGGTATCGGACATGCAAGCAAAAATGGACGCGTTGCAAAAGCAAATGCAGGAATTGCAAGCACAAATGGGCTCAGTGCTGATAAAGCAGGAGCAAGTTGCGCCTGCTCCCAGCATCAGCATGAAACCCGGCAATGATCTAACCCTTCAAGTTGGGGGCGGTGAGGTCACGCTTTACGGTCACGCCGATGTTTCTGTTGATTACCAGACCAGTGGACTGAGCGGCTTTATTCATAATGGCCTCCCAGTCACCGGCAACAACGGCTGGATGAGCGACGTTTCCAGCAACCTGTCGTTCTTTGGGATTCGCGGCAATCGTCCCGTCGACAAGGATTTGAAGGCCGTTTTCCAGTTCGAAACTGAAGTCTCGTATGCCGCGACACCGGGCGCTTCGGATCAAGCACCAGACGGGACCGCGCAAAAATTCAGTCTCGGGTCACGTAACAGTTTTGTTGGCCTGGAAAGCCCGACCTATGGCGCGATCATGCTGGGCAAGACCGATACGCCTTACAAGACCTCCACTGGCAGGCTGGATCCCTTTGCCAGTACTCCGGGTGACTACAACGCCATCATCGGGAACAGTGGTGGCGATAACCGCGCCGAATTTGATATGCGCTTGTCTCATTCGATTTGGTACGAATCGCCCAAGTTGAATGGCTTCACCTTCAAAGGCCTGGTTTCACCCGGTCAAAACCGCAGTACAGATAATGGTCTCTATGCCCTCGGCGAACCCGATTGCACAGGTGGCAATTCGTCTGCCGGTCTAAATGGTAATGCGGGTCAACCTACGACCTGTAATGATGGTGCTTTCGGCACTGCCTATAGTGCATCGATAGCGTATGAAGCCGGTCCACTCTATGTCACGGCTGCTTATGAGTTGCACAAGAACACCAATCGCATCGGTGACGAGGTCGACGCTGGGACGATCGGCGTTCGGGACGAAAGCGCCTTCAAGCTGGGTGTGCAATATGCCTTGCCAACAAAGACGACCGTCAGCTTCATGGTGGAAAGACTGAAACGCGATGCGATCACCCCCGCCTTGGATGAACGGACTCATACCGCCACTTGGCTGGCACTGACCCAGAAACTGACCACCTATGACGATCTGAACCTTGGCTGGGCGCATGCCGGCAAGACACCGGGACAACCTATTGGTGGTGTGGAAGACCAGTACGGCAATCCTGCGCCAGCAGGATCGCCGGATAACGGAGCCGACCTGTTTTCCATCGGTTACAAGCACCGTTTCCTTGACAAGCGGACCACAACCTATGTGACCTTTTCTCGTTTGAACAATGACTACTGGGCGCACTATTCGCTGGGTGCGGGCGGTCACGGCCTTCCGACCCGAAATTATGTGGGTGACAAATATATTGGCGGGTGCCAGGACAATGGTGTTTGTGGACCCCCGTTTTCTGGCAACACGGCCCAGGCACTGTCGGTCGGGTTGACCTACGATTTCTGAGTCATTTGAAGATCGGCATAGGCGCAGCCTCACGGCTGCCCCTATGCCACACCACCCGTCATGCGGGTGCGCACCGGGCGATTCGAAAAGTTGAGGTCATGTGAGTCTGGGGATGCAAATGTTGTCGAACTAGGCGACCGTCAACACACGGTGTGAATGACAGAGTACTGACCGACGGGGCGCGCAAGCGCCCTTTGTTTTGAAAAACCGCTAAGATTGACGTTTACGTAAACGTCAAGTCCCGGAGACAATATCATGACCGACCTGTCTGCTGATTTCAAAGCGCTCGCCACTTACCGCCCCACCCACAAGGTTCGCTTCGTCACCGCTGCCAGCCTGTTCGATGGGCACGACGCCGCCATCAACATCATGCGCCGCATCTTGCAGGGCATGGGCGCCGAGGTGATCCACCTCGGGCACAACCGCAGCGTCGAAGAGGTGGTGACGGCCGCCTTGCAGGAAGATGCGCAGGGCATTGCCATCAGCTCTTACCAGGGTGGGCATGTCGAGTATTTCAAATACATGGTGGACCTGCTGAAAAGCCGTGGCGGTGCCCACATCCAGGTCTTTGGCGGCGGCGGTGGCGTTATCGTGCCGCCAGAAATCCGCGAGCTGCAGGCTTATGGCGTGGCGCGGCTCTACAGCCCGGAAGATGGCCAGCGCATGGGGCTGGCCGGCATGATTGGCGAGATGGTGATGCGTTGCGACCATGATCTCACGGGCTTTGCTCCGAAGAGCGTGGACGCGATTCAAGGCCATTCTGAGATGAGTTGGCGCGCCCTGGCGCAGCTCATCACGGCACTGGAAAATGAAAGCGCTGCGGGTCAGGCCAAGGGCCGGCTCTCCAAGCCATTAACGGCACTCGCCCATGAGATACGGGCCCAAGCTGCTACTAAAAAGATACCCGTATTAGGCATTACCGGCACCGGGGGCGCCGGCAAGTCGTCGCTGACCGACGAGTTGATTCGCCGTCTGCGGCTCGATCAGAACGACAGCTTGCGCATCGCCATGATTTCGATCGATCCGTCGCGGCGCAAGAGCGGTGGCGCGCTGCTGGGTGACCGCATCCGCATGAATGCGATCTCACCCTGGCGCCAGGGGCCGCGCGTGTTCATGCGTTCGCTGGCAACGCGTGACTTTGGCTCGGAAATCAGCGCCTCACTGCCGGATGTGATTGCCGCCTGCAAGGTGGCCGGTTTTGACTTGATCGTGGTCGAGACCTCGGGCATCGGCCAGGGCGACGCGGCGATCGTGCCGCATGTGGATGTGCCGCTGTATGTGATGACGCCCGAGTTCGGCGCGGCCAGCCAGCTTGAAAAAATCGACATGCTCGACTTCGCCGAGTTTGTCGCCATCAACAAATTTGACCGCAAGGGCGCGCTTGATGCCCTGCGCGATGTCGCCAAACAAGTGCAACGCAACAAGGAAGCCTTTAGCACGCCGATCGAGCAGATGCCGGTGTTTGGCACCATGGCGGCGCGCTTCAATGATGACGGCGTAACGGCTTTGTACCAGGCGCTCAAGACCCGTCTGGGCGAGTTGGGCTTGACGCTGGGCGAGTCGCATCTGCCGGCGGTGGCGGTGCGCCACAGCACCAACCAGACACCAGTGGTGCCGGCTGCGCGCAGCCGCTATCTGGCCGAGATCAGCGACACCGTGCGTGCCTACAAGAAGCGCGCCCGCAGCCAGGCCAAACTGGCGCGTGAAGTCCAGCAGCTCAACGCCACGGCGTGCATGCTGCAGGATGACGATGCGACCCGCGACGGTGCCAAAAACACCGTGCTGCGGCTGGCCGGTGAGCGCGCGGAGCAGCAAGACCCCGCCGCCGCGAAGCTGCTGGCACAGTGGCCGACCATGCAGCAGGCCTACGCCGGGGATGAATACGTCGTCAAGATCCGCGACAAGGAAATCCGCACCGCGCTCACCACCAAGTCCTTGAGCGGCACCACCGTCCGCAAAGTGTGTCTGCCGCAATATGAAGACCATGGCGAAATTCTCAAATGGCTGATGCTCGACAACGTGCCCGGCAGCTACCCCTACACCGCCGGCACCTTTGCCTTCAAGCGCGAAGGCGAAGACCCGACCCGCATGTTTGCCGGCGAGGGCGATGCGTTTCGCACCAATACGCGCTTCAAATTGCTCAGCTCGGGCATGGCGGCCAAGCGCCTGTCCACCGCATTCGACTCGGTCACGTTGTATGGCAACGACCCCGATCCACGCCCGGATATTTATGGCAAGGTCGGCAATAGTGGCGTCAGCATTGCCACGCTCGACGACCTCAAAGTGCTCTACGGCGGCTTCGATTTGTGCAGCCCCAGCACCAGTGTCAGCATGACCATCAACGGCCCGGCGCCCAGCATCCTGGCGATGTTCATGAACACTGCGATTGACCAGAACATCGACAAATTCAAGTTGGATAACGGCCGCGATCCGACTGAAACCGAAACCGCCAAAATCAGGGAATGGGTGCAGGAGAATGTGCGCGGCACGGTGCAGGCCGACATCCTGAAAGAAGACCAGGGTCAGAACACCTGCATTTTCAGCACCGAGTTCAGCCTGAAAGTGATGGGCGACATTGCCGAATACTTTGTGCACAACCGGGTGCGCAATTTTTACTCAGTGTCGATCAGCGGTTATCACATCGCCGAAGCCGGCGCCAACCCGATCAGCCAGTTGGCCTTCACGCTTTCCAACGGCTTCACCTTTGTCGAAGCCTACCTGGCGCGCGGCATGCACATTGACGATTTCGCACCGAATTTGAGCTTCTTCTTCAGCAACGGCATGGACCCCGAATACACCGTGATGGGCCGCGTGGCGCGGCGCATCTGGGCGGTAGCGATGAAGGAAAAATACGGTGCCAATGAGCGCAGCCAGAAGCTCAAGTACCACATCCAGACCTCAGGCCGCAGCTTGCATGCGCAGGAGATCCAGTTCAACGACATCCGCACCACGCTGCAAGCACTGATTGCCATTTACGACAACTGCAACAGCCTGCACACCAATGCCTTTGATGAAGCCATCACCACGCCGACCGAGGACAGCGTGCGCCGCGCCATGGCGATCCAGCTCATCATCAACCGTGAGTGGGGTCTGGCCAAAAATGAAAACCCATCCCAGGGCGCCTTCATCATCGAGGACTTGACCGAACTGGTCGAAGAAGCGGTGTTGCTCGAATTTGAGCGCATCTCCGAGCGCGGCGGCGTGCTCGGCGCCATGGAAACTGGTTACCAGCGCGGCCGGATTCAGGACGAATCGATGCACTACGAGATGCTCAAGCATACGGGTGAGTTGCCCATCATCGGTGTCAACACCTTCCGCAACCCGCATGGCGACGCGGTATTGGACAAGCTGGAACTGGCACGTTCCACCGAGGAGGAGAAACAAAGCCAGCTCAAACGCCTGGCCGACTTCCACGCTCGGCACGCGAAGGAATCCCCCGCCATGCTGAAACGCCTTCAGCAAGCCGTGATTGAAAACAAGAATGTGTTTGAGGTGCTGATGGACGCTGTGCGCGTCTGCTCACTCGGTCAGATCACCAATGCCTTGTTCGAGGTCGGCGGGCAGTACCGGCGAAACATGTAACTGGAAGGTGGAAGGGCGGCCGCCGCGCCGGGCCGCCCCAAGCAAGGCACGGCCCCCTCCGGGGGGCAGGAAGCCACACGAAATGGGCGACCGTGGGGGTCAGGTTAACCGCCCTTTTTACAGCGCTTGCCGGGGTTTTTCTTGTTATTGGTGGCGGTGCCGCGTTCCAGGCTGCGCATTTGGCCGTGACCGGCGGTGTAGCACACGCCTTTGGGAGCGACAGGGCGAGGGCTGGCTTTGCGCTCGGCTTCGGTACGGAATTCTTTGGTCATGAAATACTCCAGAGGGTTGAAAAAATAGGCGATTATCCCCGCACTTGGGATTGGACGGCCTAATCAACCGGCTCAGCGCTTGCCGCGCGGGCACCGCGGTAGCCGGGTTTGGCCAGTATTTCCAGGTAAAACGCATCGTCGCCAGCTTGGGCCGCCGCATCAATCAAAGCCGTCAGGGTGGCGAAATGAACCGCTGTCGCGCTGGCTTCACTGCTGCCAAAACGGCAATCAAAATCCCAATAATCCACGCCTGCGGGCAGTGGCACGCGGCGCTGGCGCTTGACGTATTTGCGGATCTCGTGTTTGGTGGCTTCCAGCACGCGGTCGCGGTGCTTGCCTTCGATGTTGAGTTTGAATGTCTTTTTCATGACTGCCTCCAGGTGGAATGCTGGATTATGCGTATTTACCAGTCCACCAGACTCAAGCCGATGCTCAGCACGGTGCGACGACGGTTGTAGTCCACCAGCGAATCGCCATAGCCGCTGAACAGCTGGGTGTGAAAGCGCAAGGCATTTTGACTGCCGGCCAAGCCGCTGTCTTCCAATTGTCTGAGCCATTCCAGGCGCACCGAACCGTTGGCATCGCCCCGCAGCGAGTGGCGCAATGTGATGCCCAGCGTGTTGTCCTGGTTGGGGTTCCAGAAAGCCGCCAGCTCGGCGCGTCCAATCTTGTCGCTGATATCAGGGTTGTCGTCATTGGCCAGGTCTTCATTGAAGCGCTTCCACAGCTTGGCCTCGAACCGGAATTGATCCCCTTTTTCCAGGCCCGTCATCAGCACCGTGCGGTTCCAGCTACGTGACAGCGGCAACGGCTGGCCATTGGACTGGTGCACCAGGCTGATGCCGCTGTAGCGCAGCCGCCAGCCGCCAGGCAATAGCGCGTCGGTGGGGTAGATATAGGTCAGTTCAGGCTC
>JADGRK010000145.1 GCA_017880985.1 Rhodoferax sp.
GGAAGTCTGATCCCAGGAATTGAGCGTGTAAAAAACGCCGAACCAGGTGATCAGGCTGAAACAGGCCAGCGTTAACAGTTGCAGCAACCGCACGATCGCGCGTTCCACCAGGGGGCCAAATTTGGCACCAAAGCCAGCCAGCCCGATAAAGTGGGCGCGTTTGTAGGCGACGGTGGCGCCCAGAAAGGTGATGCTGACCAGCAGGTAGCGGCCCACCTCTTCCGACCAGCTCAATGACGCTCCCAGGTAACGCGCCAGCACTTGCGCGAACAAGATGATGGCAATGGCAACGCCCGCGACCAGCAGCAACTTCTCCATCAGAGTGTTGACCTGCTCGCTGAGACGCTGTAGTGTGCGGCTAAGCCCCATGCGCTCTCCGATCATTCAATTAGAAACAGAAACAGAAACGGGCGCGCCAGGGACGGTGCGCCCGCCGAAGTCTGCCTTGTCTCGGTTATTTTTCAGTCTTGCGAATCTCGTCCACGATCTTCTTGGTGTCGCCGCTCAAACTGGCATAGATCGGCTCGGTTTTGGCGCGAAACGCGGCATAGTTTGGCGTATCCACCACCTGCATGCCCGCCGCCTTCAGCGCGGCGAGCTGGCTGGCTTCATTGTCACGCACAAAGTGGCGACCGGCCAAAGAAGCGGTGCGCGCGGCATCAAAAAATACCTTCCGATCAGCCGCCGGCAGCTTGTCCATAAAGGCTTTGCTGCCGGTGATAACCAGGGCCGAATAAACGTGACGCGTCAGCGACAGATATTTTTGTCCCACTTCGTTGAGCTTGGCGGCAGAGATCACCGCGATCGGGTTTTCCTGGCCATCGAGCACACCTTGTTGCAGTTGGGTGGTAATCGGCCAAGCCATGGGGGTCGGGTTGGCACCAAGGGCGCGCCAGATGGCCAGATGCGTAGGCGACTCCATGGTGCGAATCTTCATTCCCTTGAGGTCATCGGGCGTATTCACGGCATGTTTGGAGTTGGTCACATTGCGGAAACCATTGTCGAGAAAGTGCATTCCGATCAGCCCGGCTTTTTCAAAACGCTTGAGCAAGTCGCTGCCGATCGGGCCATCGAGCACTTTGTCGGCGGCTTCGTACGAGGTGAACAAGAAGGGCATTTCCAGTGCCTTGATCTCGGGCACAAACGACTCGACCGGGCCGGTAGTGCATACGGTCATCTGCACCGTGCCAAGCTGTAATTGCTGCAACACCTGCGTCTCACTGCCGAGCGCGGCCGAGTGATGAATCACGATGTCGTATTTTCCGGGCAGGGCCTTGTCCACCTCTTCCTTGAATTTCTGTGCGGCATAGGTATGCACGAAGGTGGGGCCAGTGACAATGCCGATGTTGACCTTCTCGGCACTCCAGGCGGCGGGGCTCATGGCCAAGCCGACCAGGCAGGCCAGCGAGACCAGCGGTTTGATGAGGTGGTGCATGGTTTTCCTTCTTGAAACAATTGGTTTGTGGCGAAAACTTTAATCTTTTTCCAGGGAAGGTCATTCTAAGACCGAAGACGCACGGTATTTTGCTGCAACAATGGCCCGCAACAAAGGAGATTTCTAATGGGACAACGACTGACACAAATCGCCACCCGCACCGGTGACGATGGCAGCACCGGATTGGGCGACAACACACGGGTTTCCAAAAGCAGCTTGCGCATACACGCCATGGGCGATGTCGATGAACTCAATTCGAACATTGGCGTGCTGCTGTGCGAAGCCATGCCGGACGGCGTGCGTGAATTGCTGGTGGAGATTCAGCATCAGCTCTTCAACTTGGGCGGCGAGCTCTCGATCCCCGGTTTTGAGCTGCTCAAGCCCGAGGCGGTGCTGGCACTGGACGCCGCGCTGGCCGAACACAACGCCACCTTGCCGCGTCTGCAGGAGTTCATCTTGCCTGCAGGAAGTCGCGCCGCAGCCTTGGCCCATGTCTGCCGCACGGTCGCGCGCCGAGCTGAGCGCGCCGTGGTGGCGCTGGAAGGGGAGGAGGCGCTGAAAGACACGCCGCGCCAGTACCTCAACCGCTTGAGCGATTTAATGTTTGTGCTGGCTCGCGTGCTCAATCGCTACCGCAGCGACGGCAGCGTCGGCGATGACGTGTACTGGAAGAGCCAGAAGCTGGCGCAAGCGGCCTCGGAGTGAGCGAAAGGCGTGCCAAGCGTATGCTTGGCTCATCAGCTATTGCAGCAGGAGTTGTCATGACAAGTTCAATTCGGCGCATTGCCGTTTGTACCGGGGGCGGTGACGCACCGGGTCTGAATGCCGTCATCCAGTCGGTCATGATTGCCGCCGGCAACCGGGATTGGGAGTGTTACGGCATCCGCGACGGTTTCAATGGCATTTTGTTTCCCGAGCGCTACGCGCAAGGCGGTGTGGTGCGGCTCACGCGCGACAGAGTGCGCGGCATTGGGCATTTGGGCGGCACCATTCTGGGCACCACCAACAAAGGCGATCCGCTGCATTTCCCGATCAAGATGCCCGACGGCAGCACGCGCGAGGTCGATCGTTCTGACGACATCCTGGCCTACTTTGCGACCCATCAAATTGACGCGCTGGTGGCCATCGGCGGCGATGGCTCACTGACCATTGCCAACGCCCTGCATCAAAAGGGCCTGCGCGTTGTGGGTGTGCCCAAGACCATCGACAACGATCTCGACAAGACCTTCACCACCTTCGGGTTTGATTCGGCGGTGGCCTTTGCCACCGAATGTCTGGACCGCCTGCACAGCACGGCCGAGAGCCACCAGCGCGTGATGGTGGTCGAGGTGATGGGTCGCTATGCGGGCTGGATCGCCCTGCATTCGGGCATTGCCGGCAACGCCCATGCGATCCTGATCCCCGAGATCGGTTTCGATCTGGAGAAGGTGACCGCCAAGATCCGCTCGCGTGATGCCGAGGGGCGCCTGTATTCGTTGGTGGTGGTGGCCGAGGGTGCGTTGCCCTGTGATGGTCACCGCGAGCTGCTGGCGCCGGCCGAAGCGGGCCACGCCGAACGCCTGGGCGGTATCGGTGAGCGCATTGGACACGCCTTGCAGGAGCGCACCGGCAAAGACACGCGCGTGGTGGTACTGGGCCACTTGCTGCGCGGTGGCAGTCCGACGGCATTTGACCGGCTGTCGGCCTTGCGCTTTGGGGCTGCCGCGGTGCGCGCGCTCGACGAAGGTCAGTCCGGCATCATGGTGGCGCTGGGCTACCCCGGTGTGGATTACGTGGCACTGGAAGAAGTCGCGGGACGCATGAAAGGCGTGCCACTCGATGGCGACACGCTACAGACCGGACGCGATTTGGGCATTTGCTTTGGCGATTGAGTCCCCTGAGTGCTACTAAATAGATAGCTTGGTGCTTTGATTGACGGAGACTGTAGCCTGATTGTGATTTGAATCTCGGGTTAACGCGGGGCCAGTATCGCCATCGTGATGCGCGACACGCAGGTCAGTTCACCGGCGTCATTGCACATGTCAATTTGCCAAACTTGGGTGGTGCGGCCCAGATGCACCGGGCGTGCCGTACCGGTGACCCAGCCAGTGGTGACCCCTTTGATGTGGTTGGCGTTGATGTCCAGGCCGACGGCGCGATAGCCTTCGGAGTTGCTGCAGGCGGCGCCACACGAGCCCAGCGTTTCGGCCAGCACCACCGACACGCCGCCGTGCAGCAAGCCGTAGGGCTGTATGGTGCGGCTGTCCACCGGCACGCGAGCCCGGATAAAGTCGTCACCCACCTCCAGAAACTCCATACCCAGATGGGCCACCGCCGTGTTGACGTGAATGGCGGTGAGTACTTCGACAGAGATCGCTTGTTTCCAGATGGGCATAAAGATTCCAAAAATACGAGTAGTCGCGACTATAAGCAAGAATCCAGGCTGGCATTTGTCAAACAGGTGTCAGCAGTTATTGTTTTTGCAGTTAAAACCGGATTACCCTCGGCCTATGACCCAATCCCTCTCCGCACCCTGCGTGCCCAAAATCCGCCTTTACCAAAACTGGCTGCGTGACACCCGAGGCGTGTCTTTTGATTCGTACGACGCCTTGTGGCGCTGGTCGGTGACCGATCTGGACGCCTACTGGCAAAGCATCTGGGACTACTTTGACCTGCAGTCGCCGACGCCGCACAGCGTTGTGTGTGACGGCGCGCCGATGCCAGATACCCGCTGGTTTGTTGGTGCCCGGGTCAACTATGCACAGCAGGTGTTGCGGCATGTGGCAGCGGCGGATGGGGCCGGATTACCGGCCATCATCAGCCACAATGAACAGAGTCTGGGCACCTCAGCGGCCCGGCAGTTGAGCTGGCCTGAGTTGCGCCGCCAGGTCGCGTCGCTGGCGCTGCATTTGCAGGCGCAAGGTGTGCAGCCGGGCGACCGGGTCGCCGCTTACTTGCCGAATATTCCTGAGGCGATGGTGGCTTTTCTGGCCACGGTCAGCATCGGCGGCGTGTGGAGTATTTGCGCGCCTGACATGGGGACCAACGCGGTGCTGGACCGCTTCCAGCAAATCGAACCCAAGGTGTTGATTGCCTGCGACGGCGTCACCTACGGCGGGCGCGACATTGACCGCAGGGCAGTGGTGGCCGAGCTGTGTGCAGCACTGCCTTCGGTGCGGCATGTGATCGTGCAAAGGAACCTGGGACTGGCTACAAATGCTATCACAACAGTAGCTGACTACGCAGGTTTTACGGAGGCTACAGGCCGAAATGATGCACAAACAGAGGCGTTCGAGCCGCTCTGGCTGGCATTTGACCACCCGCTGTGGATTGTTTATTCCAGCGGCACCACCGGTTTGCCCAAGCCGATTGTGCACGGCCATGGCGGCACGCTGCTGGTGGCACTGGCGCTCAAAAACCTGCACAACGATATTGGCAGTAGTTACGACCCAAACACACGGGGCGAGCGCTACCACTGGTACAGCTCGACCGGCTGGGTGATGTGGAACGCGCAACTCAGCGGTCTGCTCAGCGGTACCACCTGCTGCATTTTTGATGGCAACCCAGGTGGCCGCACGGTCGATGCCGCGGGCAACAAAGTGGCACCTGACTGGACCACGTTGTGGCGCTTTGCGGCGGAGTTGGGTGTTACCTTTTTTGGTGCCGGTGCCGCGTTCTATGCCAACTGCCTCAAGGCCGGTGTGGACTTGGCCGAATGCGGCGACCTCTCGCGCATCCGGGCGCTGGGCAGCACCGGCTCGCCTTTGAGCGCCGAGGCACAAGCCTGGGGCACCGAGCAGTTTGCTCGCCTGAGCGCTAACGCAGCACACGCAGTGGCCAGTGTGGGGGCGAATGCCGCCGCGCCGGGCCGCCCCAAGCAAGGCACCGCCCCCTCGGGGGGCGGCGACCCACACAGCGTGGGGAAGCGTGGGGGCGACATCTGGTGGTGCAACATTTCCGGCGGCACTGACTTTTGTGGTGCCTTCATCGGTGGCAACCGGGAATTGCCGCTGGTTCCCGGTGAAATGCAGTGCCGCTTGCTCGGCTGTGCGGTGGAGGCCTGGAACGAGCAGGGTCAGCCGGTGATCGATGAGGTGGGCGAGCTGGTGTGCCGCCAGCCAATCCCGAGTATGCCGCTGTATTTGTGGGGCGATGTTGGCAAGCAGCGCTACCTGGCCAGCTACTTCGATGTCTACCCGGGTGTCTGGCGGCACGGCGACTGGCTCAAGATCAATCGCAGCGGCGGCTGCATCATCTACGGCCGCAGCGACGCCACCATCAACCGCTACGGCCTGCGCATGGGTACCAGCGAGCTTTACAGCGCGGTCGAAGCCTTGCCCGAAGTGCTGGACTCGATGGTGGTCGATCTCGAATACTTGGGGCGCGAGAGTTACATGCCCTTGTTTGTGGTGCTGCGCGAGGGCCTGACGCTGGACGACGCAGTCCGGGCCAAGCTGGTGGAGGCCATCAAAACCGCGTTGTCACCGCGCTTTGTGCCCAACGAGATCTTTCAGGTGGCGCAAATCCCGCGCACGCTCTCCGGCAAAAAGCAGGAGCTGCCGATCAAGAAGCTGCTGCTGGGCCAGCCGCTGGAGAAAGTGCTCAACCGCGAGGCGATGGCCAATCCGGCTTGTCTGGACTGGTATGTGGCGTTGGCGCGGGCGCGGCGGTGAGCAAAAGCAATAGGGCCAGTCGAGGCCGAATGCAGCAGCAGGGGTCTGCCCGATCCTGCTTGGCTTGAACCTGTTTCGCGTTTCAGCAAATGCTTCGCTCTATGTGCGATAGCGCACGGAGAGCGGCGGACTTAAGCACCATGATGAAGGAGCGCTGCCCAGGATTCATCCATAGACTTGATACAAGCCTGGTACCCGCAAGGAAAGGGGTGCATTTTCCGGGATGAAAGCAAAAGAAGGCAGGGTTCGGATCGAACACTCGGCCGCGCAAACCGGCAGCGCTGGTTCGCGCTTACCTGAAAGGAATCCCGATGGACGGATTGGATGGGGCCGAAAAGGCGACGATCCTGGTGGTCGACGACAGGCCGGACAACTTGGCCCTGATGAGCCACCTGCTCAAGGGAGCCTACAACATGAAAATTGCCGTCG
>JADGRK010000146.1 GCA_017880985.1 Rhodoferax sp.
CGAAGCGCTTCGGCCCGGTCGCTGGAAAGCTTTGTCCAGATGCGAGGCAGAGTACCGCTGACGCGATACCAGACCTTGCCCTTGCGGTGCAAGCGCGGCGGATCGTCAAAGTTAGATTCTCTACGTCGTCCCATCAGATGGCCTGCAATGCTCGGAAGTTTGGCTTGGGCAACTGGTCTTGTAAGTCTGAGATACAACCGAGCATCTTCTCGACGTATTTCCGGGCGACGATGGGCTTTCGGTTGCCATTAACCTCAAAGCGCCAGCCTTTGCGGCTGAGCCAGCGAACTTGGTGAGATGGCAGCTTGAAGCCAGTCAAGACCTCGACCTCTTCGGCGGATAGAAAAAACGGTGGGCTGGCGTAGTCCATGATCACAGCAGATGAGTGCAGCCGATCAGAGAGTACGGGCCTGCAACGTCATTCATTCCTCCAATGTATTCAAATCGCTTGACGGCAATAACCTTCCCGCCATGGACGGACACCCGCCAGGGCGACGGCACGCAAATCGTGAGTCGAGGGAAAACCCGCACGCGACGGGCTTCAATGGCGTCGGTAATGCTCCAGTGTTCAATGGCATGGTCAGTTCACTGACTGTTGCGCCACCAGTGGGGACAAGGGCGTGAAAACCCGGTGATTTGCCTATCGAGTAGCAGCCAAAAAAAACCCACGTGCGGCGGGCTTCGGGGATTTGGGCAACCAGCTACTTTGAATTCTTGTGAACCGAGGCAAAAGGGTCAATGACTTCTGACTCTTTGCTTGGCGCGGTTCCCTGTATTGGCACGGACTCCGTTATGAGCCATCCGGGTTGCATCTGACTGTCCTGAAACGCAACAGATTCTTGCCACAAGGACCAATCAGAGTCCTCGTTGCCTTCGACCACTTCAGGAGTTGGAAGAGGTCGCGGTAATAGTCGTCTCTCCTTGGCTGGGGACGAAGTCTTATTGGATGCTGCTCTTTCTGCTGGCCTGGCCGTAGCATCACCTTGACGTTTGAAAATATTCGACACCGGTACCCCTACTCGTTTAACTTTGCTCCAGTTTTTTTCGATTATCGACAAAGATATTATCCTTCACAATGGTCACGCGTTACCAGCCAAAAAACCAGCGGATTTGGCCTGGTCTTAACTCTTGCGAGCCACGCTCAGGAAGGTGAAGCGCAGGGGCTTGATGCTGAGTATTTGGTGCATCGACCATGATCTTTTCCATGGCGTGGTGGTACAGGTGGTCCGTTCGTCGCAGCTTTCCGGCGGCTCCTCACGCCATGACGCAGTCTGTCGCAATGCCCTTGCAATCCGAACCCGGCGATCCTAAATTCTCTTCAACCGGCCACGGTGGCCTCAAATTGGAGAGAACACATGAACACAAATCGCACAACTCGCACAACTCGCTTTGCCGCATTCATGCTCGCGGTATTGATGACTGTTGTCGTCAACGGAGCCATGCTTTGGAAGTTCGATACCGTTGCCCACGAAACCAATATGGCACACAGCGGGCAGATTCCAATCGTCGTGACGCTGGAAACGGTCAACATCATTGCCCCACGGTCCTGAGCCGGTGAAAACACTGCTCTTCCTGGTCGGCTGGTTTATCCTGTTCGCGCTGTGCTGGCCGTTGGCTTTGCTGGCACTGGTGGTCTGGCCAGTCGTCTGGTTGATCTCGATTCCGCTGGCGCTGGTTGGGATCGGGGTTGGTGCGGTGCTGGCACTGATCAAGGCTATTCTGTTTTTCCCTGCACGACTGCTTGGCTATCGGGGGTAAGGCAGGTTCAAGCTCGGCCTTAGGCGAGTCACTTCTTTCGCATCACCAGGTCAAAAGCCAGAGTGCTAATTGCGCAATTACCGCGCGGGTCAGCCGACACGGACTACCACCCCGTGGTTGCCCGCCCCCCTAACGCAGCCTTTCTGACAACTCTACGTGACGTGAAGCGCCCCGGTACCAAACAGGCCGATTAGTCCGATCGCGATCAGATAGACGGCGACGATGAAGTTCAGGAGCTTGGGCATAACCAATATGAGAATCCCTGCCAGGAGCGAGATCAGGGGCGTCAGACTAAGGTGAAGGTTCATGAGATCTCCAATGTTATTGAGTCAAAAAAAGTATACACGCCTGCATGATGTGCCCGCGCCCTACCGCAGGTCTGTGCGCCGCCGTACAGATACAGCCGGAAACGATACTACACCGTTGCGGCGATAGAGTATGTCCGGCCGCCGGAACCTCGTGACCAACAAACCCAAACCCAACCCCGACCCTTACGCCCCTGTATGCTCGGCCCATGACCAGCGTTGAATTCACCGCCTTGATGCTGTTGGCAACCGCCGCCACCTTCACACCCGGCCCCAACACCACCCTATCGACTGCACTGGCGGCCAACTTCGGCCTCAGACACTCGCTGCGCTTTGTGCTGGCGGTGCCGGTCGGTTGGGCGTTGCTGTTGAGCCTGTGTGCGGCCGGTGTCGGAGCGATGGTGATCGCGTTGCCGCCATTGCGTATTGGCATTCAAGTCACGGGCGTAGCTTATCTGCTTTGGTTGGCCTTCAAACTGACACGCTCGGGCAGCCTGGCACAAGCCGACTCGTCGCAGTTGACCGTCACCTTCTGGCAGGGCGTGATGCTACAGTTTCTCAACATCAAAGCCTGGTTCCTGGCACTGACGGTAGTGGCCGGTTGGCTGGCCGGGCGCGAAGACGCCGTCAGCCGCTTTGCCATCGTGTTGCCGCTGATGCTGGCTTTTGGCCTGTGCAGCAATCTGACCTACGCGCTGGTGGGTACCTTGCTGCGCCAGTGGCTGGCCGACCCACAACACGCCGGTCGGCGCCTGCGCTGGTTCAACCGCAGCATGGCCGCCGTGCTGGTGATCACCGCCGCCTGGATGGCCACCTTTTAACACCAAAGAAAATGGCAACCATTTACACAAGAGCCAGGAGCAGCATGAATGCAACGACAAGATGGTGGCCGACGGGTTGCGGCGCCAGGCTGAGGATGCCGGGATGACCTGGCAGGTTGACCCGGCGCAGGGTCTGATCACCACCGACTCGCAGCAGGGGCTGGACCTGGTGGCCATCAAGACCTGCGCTGCGAGGGTGGCTGCGTGATGCCTGGATCGCGGGCTGCGCCGGGATGACAATCGAGGCTCATCACACGCCAAAGTCCATACCATGAAATCCCGCCCCCTTCGACAAGCTCAGGACAGGCGTTTCAAACAAGTTGACGTCTTCACCGCCGCACCCTACCTTGGCAACCCGCTGGCCGTGGTGCTGGACGGCACCGACCTGTCCACTGAGGAAATGCAGCACTTCGCGCACTGGACCAACCTGTCCGAGACCACCTTTTTGTTGCCGCCCAGCCTGGAGGGCGCCGCCGCCGGGGCCGACTACCGTGTGCGCATCTTCACCCCCGGTGGCGAACTGCCGTTTGCCGGTCACCCGACGCTGGGCAGTTGCCACGCCTGGCTGCAAGCAGGCGGCAGGCCCAAAGCAAAAGATGAAATCGTGCAGGAATGCAAAGTTGGCCTGATCCGGATTCACCGCGAGGGCACGCGGCTCGCCTTTGCCGCGCCGCCACTCAAGCGCGGCAACCCGAGCCCGGCCCTGCTGGCCCAGGTGGCCGCGGCACTCGGGCTCCAATCGCATCAAATCATCGCCGCGCAAATGCTGGACAACGGCCCGGTCTGGCTGGGCCTGCTGCTGGACTGTCAGTCAACCGTGCTGCAACTCACACCGGACCATCTTGTGCTCAAGAATTTAGGGCTAAAAGTGGGTGTAGCCGCCGTCGAATATGCGCAACAAGCTACTACTTTAATAGCAAGATCAAACCCCGAAGCGCGTGCTTTTGGCCCACGTTCAGAAAGACTCGGCGATGCAGAAGAAGCGCCCCAGGTTGAGGTGCGCGCCTTTGCCGCGCCGCTGGGCGTGCCCGAAGACCCGGTCACCGGCAGCTTCAACGCCAGCCTGGCCCAGTGGCTGATCGCCGACGGCCTTGCGCCCAGCACCTACATGGCCGCGCAAGGCGCTTGCCTGGGCCGCGCCGGGCGCGTGCATATTGCGCAAGACGCCAGCGGCCAGGTCTGGGTCGGCGGCGACTGCGTCACCTGCATCGACGGCCGCGTGACTCTATGACCGCAAAGCCTGCGCCGATCGCGCACTACGAAAACTTCCCGGTCGCCTCGTTCTTATGCCCGGCCCACCTGCGCGCGGCGGTTGTTGCCATCTATCACTTTGCCCGCACTGCCGATGACTTGGCCGACGAAGGTGACGCCAGTGCCGCGCAGCGGCTGGCCGACCTGAAGCGTTACCGGGCTGACCTGCACGCCATCGCTAGCGGGCAAGCCCACAGTGGCCAGTGGCCGCAGGTATTCGCTCCGCTACGGCGAACCCTCATTGACTTTCAGTTACCGGTGCCGCTCTTGACCGACCTGCTGGACGCTTTCGAGCAAGACATACGCTTTACCGCCGATCAGCGCCGCTACGCCACGGACGCCGAGCTGCTGGACTACTGCAGCCGTTCCGCCAATCCGGTCGGACGCTTGCTGCTGCACTTGTATGGCGTCAGCGATGCGGCATCACTGGCGCAGAGCGACCAGATTTGCAGCGCGTTGCAGCTCATCAACTTCTGGCAGGACGTCAGCCGCGACGTGGCGCGTGGCCGCTGGTACCCGACGCAGCAGGCGATGGCGCAGTTTGATGTCAATGACGCCGATTTGCAGCCCGATAGCAGCACTCAAAATGCTACTCAATTAATAGCTTCTTGCGCAAGTGCTGCAAGGGTTATGATGCAAAATGGCTCAAGGTTGGTGGGCCGGATTCCGGGCCGCGCCGGGTGGGAGCTGCGGCTGGTGGTGCAAGGCGGTTTTCGCATTCTGGACAAAATTGAAGCGCTGCACTTTGCCACCTGGCGCACGCGGCCTTCTTTGAAATGGTGGGACTTTCCGGTCATGCTGTGGCGCGCCCTGTGGATGTGACAATACGCCAATGACTCCCGAGCAATATGTCCAGCAGAAAGCCGCTGCCTCGGGCAGCAGTTTCTATTACGCCTTCCTGTTTTTGCCGCCATCCCGGCGCGCCGCCATCACCGCGTTTTATGCCTTCTGCCGCGAAGTTGATGACGTGGTGGACGACCTGGTGGACCCGAGCGTGGCCGCCAGCAAGCTGGCGTGGTGGCAGGCGGAAGTTGCCAAGGCGTTTGCCGGCACGCCAAGCCACCCGGTGCTACAGGCGCTGCTGCCGCACGTTGACCACTACAAAATTGAACAACGCCACTTGCAGGCGGTGATCGAAGGCTGCCAGATGGACCTGGCGCAAACCCGCTACCTTGACTACCCCGGCCTGCAGCGCTACTGCCATCTGGTGGCGGGCGTGGTGGGCGAGGTCGCCGCCAACATCTTTGGCCAGACGCAGCCGCAGACCCTGCTCTATGCGCACAAACTGGGGCAGGCGCTACAGCTCACCAACATCATCCGCGACGTCGGTGAAGACGCCCGGCGCGGCCGCATCTACCTGCCCATGAACGAGTTGCAGCAGTTCGAGGTCAAGGCGCATGAAATCCTCAAGCGCACTTACTCCGAGCGTTTTACCGAGCTGATGAAGTTCCAGGCCCAACGTGCCCATGCCGTGTACGACGAGGCACTGGCCTTGCTGCCCGCGTCGGACCGTCGGGCCCAAAAGCCGGGCCTGATGATGGCCAGCATTTACCGCGCCTTGTTGCGTGAAATTGAGCACGACAAGTTCCAGGTGCTGCACCAGCGCATCAGCCTCACGCCCCTGCGCAAGCTCTATCTGGCCTGGAAGGTGCAGGCGCTGGGCAGGACATGACCCCCACGCTTGCCACTCTGTGTGCTGCGCTGCCCCCCGAGGGGGCTAATTTTCCTTGGGGCGGCCCAGCGGAAAATTGCCTGCCGCGCTGGTCAGGGCATGCAGTACCCGTCCTGGCGCGGCGGTACATCAATCAATGAAGATTGCCATCATTGGCGCTGGTTGGGCTGGCTTGGCGGCGGCGGTTGAAGCCACCCAGGCGGGCCATCATGCTATCGTGTTCGAAGCTGCTAAGGCAGTTGGAGGAAGGGCTAGAGGTCTAAATGCCACATTGCCAGACGGTTTATCTGGCACGCTCGACAACGGCCAGCACATCCTGATTGGCGCCTACACCGAGACCTTGCGGCTGTTGCGCCGGGTTGGTGTTGAGCCAGATATCGCGCTACTGCGTTTGCCGATGACGCTGCGCTTTCCAGACGGAAAAGGCTTGCAGTTCCCGGCTTGGCCGACGCCGCTGGATGCATTCGCCGGCATCATCAGCGCGCGCGGCTGGCACGTGGCTGACAAGTGGACTTTGCTGCGCGTCGCATTGGGCTGGCAACAGGGTGGTTTCCAGTGCAGCGCAAGTCACAGTGTGGCCGATCTCTGCCGGGGTTTAAGTCCCCGCGTCAAGGCCGAGCTGATTGATCCGCTGTGCGTGTCCGCCCTGAACACACCAAGCGAGCAGGCTAGCGCGCAAGTCTTTTTGCGCGTGCTGCAGGATGCCCT
>JADGRK010000147.1 GCA_017880985.1 Rhodoferax sp.
GTAGGCAAAGGCATCGGTCGCATCCAGCGCGTTCTCACTGAATTTTTGACCCAGCTCCGCTTGTCGCTCCTGAATCGCCGCAAAGCGCTCGCGCTCGGCACCGACCAGCTCCGCACCACCCAGGACAAAGTTGCGCAGGGCGTTCTTGTGGGCTTGAGCCTGTTCGGCGTTGAGCGTGGCCGGATCAATCGCCTTGTATTTGGCGTACAGGCGCTGATCCGCTCCCAGACGGGTATAGAACTCGGTGACTTTCGGCAGGGCTTCGTTGTAGGCGGCGCGCAGCTCAGGCGTGTCGGCCACGCTGTTGAGGTGGCTGACGGCGCCCCAGGCGCGCCCCAGTTTTTCGGTTGCCACGTCCAGGACGCTCGCAATATTGCCCCAGCGCGCGGGGAATTCAGTTGTCGTGACCGTTTCGAGCGCGGCATTGGCCTGGGTCAGCAATTGATCAATGGCCGGCGCCACGTGTTCGGGCCGAATCTGGTCAAACAGCGGCAGATCGTCAAAAGAGAGCAGGGGATTATTCATGACGGCTTAACATGTAGCGCGTTCAGCCGCTTCAAGGGTGTTGACCAGCAACATCGTAATGGTCATCGGGCCAACCCCGCCGGGCACCGGGGTAATAAAGCTGGCAACTTCTTTGACAGCGGCAAAATCGACGTCACCACACAGCTTGCCCGCCTCGTTGCGGTTCATGCCGACGTCAATCACCACGGCGCCGGGTTTGACCATGTCGGCGGTCAGCACGTTGCGCTTGCCCACTGCGGCGACGATCACGTCGGCCTGGCGCGTATGGTGGCCAATGTCGATGGTGGCGCTGTGACACACCGTGACGGTGGCGTTGGCTTGCAGCAGCAGCAACGCCATCGGCTTGCCAACCGTGTTGCTGCGACCAATGACCACCGCGTGTTTGCCGCGCAAGTCAATGCCGGTGGTTTCAATCAGTTTCATGCAGCCATAGGGCGTGCAGGGCCGAAAACCGGGCGCACCAGTCATCAATTCACCGGCGCTCAAGGTGGCGTAACCATCCACGTCTTTGGTGACCGAAATTGCCTCAATCACATTGTGCGGATTGATGTGTTTGGGGATTGGCATCTGCACCAGAATGCCGTGAATGGCGGGGTCGGCATTGAGCGCTGCGATGCGGCCCAGCAGCTCGGCCTCGGTCAGGCTGGCCTCGTACTTCTCAAATACCGAGCGCACGCCGGTATCCAGGCAGGCCTTGACCTTGTTGCGCACATAAACGGCGCTGGCCGGGTCTTCACCGACCAGAATGACCGCCAGGCCAGGCGTGACGCCGCGCGCCTTGAGTGCCAGCACGCGCTTGGCCACGTCAGCACGTAGCTGGGTCGAGAGGGCCACACCGTCGATGATCTTGCCGTCGTGCTGAGTGCTCATGATTCCAAATAGAATAAGTAAAAAAGCCCGCTAAACCAAACAGGGCGGGCGCAAGAAGCTATAAGTCAAATAGCATTAAACTCGGGCTGGCGTTTGTCCCAAAGCGATTTTTAGCAGGTCGGCAACGGTATTGGCGTTGAGTTTTTCCATGATGTTGGCCCGGTGCGCCTCGACCGTCTTGATGCTGATGCCCAGATCGTCCGCGATCTGCTTGTTCAGTCGCCCGGCCACAATGCGCTCGAGTACCTGCGATTCGCGCAAGGTCAGACGCGCCATCAGTGCGCCGCGGCTGGCCGCACTCTGGTGCTCGGCAAAGGCGTCTTTGGCATGATCGAGCATACGTTCCACCAACGCCACCAGTTGATCTTCCTTGAAGGGTTTTTGAATGAAATCCATGGCGCCTTTTTTCATGGTGTCCACAGCCATCGGCACGTCACCATGGCCGGTGATGAACACCAGCGGCAGGGGCGAACGGATTTCGATCAGGCGACTCTGCAGCTCCAGCCCGGTCATGCCGCTCATGCGAATATCGACAATCAGACAAGCGACTTCGCGCGCATCGTAACGGCTTAAAAATGACTCGCCGGATTCAAAGCAGCGCACCCGATAGTCTTTGCCTTCGAGCAGCCATTGAAGCGAGTCGCGTACTGCTTCATCGTCGTCCACCACGTAAACCGTGCCTTTTTTCGGTGTCAAACTCATGCTTTGTCCTGGCCTTGACCGGGTGTCCTTGGTTGTCTGTGTGGCAATTTTGTCTTGATTGGAAGGGACGGCGTCACCGGAATCCAAAACGAGAAACAGCAGCCTATGATATCGGCGCCATTGTAAAGGTTCTCCGCCTTCATCCGCCCCAGGTGCGACTCGACAATTGAGCGGCACAAACTCAGCCCAATCCCCATGCCCTCGGCTTTGGTGGAATGAAAGGCTTCATACAAGCGTGCCATTACATCGGGCGCGATTCCGAGGCCAGAATCGACGACCGTGAACTCAATCACTGCGTTGCCATCGACTTGTGCCGGTGCCACCCGCAACATAACGCCGCGCTGCGCCGTCGGGCGCTGCGCCGCGTCAATCGACTCGGCTGCGTTTTTGAGCAAATTGACCAATACCTGCTCGATCAAAATGGGGTCCACCAGCAGGCTTGGAAGGTGGGGCGCCGCATAGTGGGTGAGGCGCACATTGCGGCGTCGCATTTCAATTTCAACCAGTTCCACCGCCTCGTCCACCATGGCCTCGATTTTTGATAACGAACGGTTGGGTTCGCTGCGTTTCACAAAAGAGTGAATGCGATGAATGATATGACCTGCCCGCTGCGCCTGCTTGGCAGTTTTCTCCAGTGCCCCCAGCAACTCTTGTTCGCTGATTTGTTGCGCCTTGATGCGCGACACTATGCCGTTGCAATAGTTGTTGATGGCGGTCAGCGGCTGGTTCAGCTCGTGCGCGACGCTGGAGGCCATTTCGCCCATGGTAATCAAGCGGCTGGAGGTTTGGGCGCGTTCAATCTGGGCAGCTGATTGTTCTTCGGCCAGACGACGCGACGTGATATCGGTGGCAATCACCATCTGTGCCAGCCGACCGTCGACCCAACTCAGATAACGGGTGCGCACTTCCAGCCACTTGCCCAGCGCTTCTACGTAGAGTTCGGAACTTTCGGCCTCGCTGTCGGGCAACGAGTTGGTGGGCAGGCCGGCAAAGGCGTCAACGTGGTCCAGCGATTCATCGCTGGGCGGGGTCGCCGGCACGCCCGCCTCGGCGACCAGTTGCAGATGCCCCCCCGCTTGCGTGCCGAACCACAGCCGGTATAGCTTGTTGGCAAACAACATCTCGTCACTGCCCAGGGGTGCCACTGAAATTGACGCGTCAAGCGCTTCCAGCACGGTGGTGAAGCGCTCATGTGAGGCGGACAACTGATCCCGAATCCGGTTCGGCTCGCTAATGTCCGTCATCGAGGTCATCCAGCCGGTTTGGGCGCCATGGGCGTCGATCAGCGGTGAGACATACAGCCGGGCCTCAAACAGCGTGCCATCGCGCCGTTTGACGCGGAACTGGATGCCGCTGGGCAGCACCTTGCCGGCCAGTTCTTCCTGCAGATGCGAGCTCAGCGCATCTTGATCAGCGTCAGGCCAGTAGGGAAAGGGCGCGGTTTGCCCCAGCAGTTCAGATTCGCTCCAGCCGGTCATGCGGCAAAAAGCCGCGTTGACGTAGGTAATGCGGCCTTCCAGGTCGAGCGCGCGCATACCGGTCAGGATCGAATTTTCCATGGCCCGCCGAAAAGCGGTTTCCGACATCAATGCCTGCTGCACCCGCAGGCGGCGCCGGGTATGGCCCCAGTTGGCAATCAGCATCCAGGCCGTCATGACGCTCAAGGCCATGACCAGCCAGAACAAGCCGCTGCCGATGACGCTCAACGAAGTGCGGTAGGTTTGACCGCGTATCACCAGGCCATTGCCGACCGGAGACACCGGCACTTCATAGACATTGGCCGGGCTGGCCCAGGGTAACAAACGGGTGGCCGGGCTGCGAACCGGAATCACCGCGCCTGCCAGCAGGCCGCCTTTTCCATCGTGCAATGAGAGCGCGTAGCGGGCTGACACTTCGGCCGGCACGCCGTAGCGAAACAGTCCATCAACCGAGTATTCGGCCAGCAGAACCCCCAGAAAATGGGCGCGGTCACTGAGCGGAATGTGCAATTGGAGCACCGCTGGCAGGTTTGGCACAGCGGTCAGCTGCGAGTAGATGGGCTGCTGGGTTTCACGCGCCAGGTTGAAAGTATTTTCTGTTTCGCCAGGGGTGAGGGTGCTGCCAGCCAACCGGGCCTGACTGGCCGTCATGCTGGCGGCCGCGAAGCTGGCTTTGATGTGTTGCTGCTGATCAATCCAGCTCAGACTCTGCAACTCCGGATATCGATTGACAATACCTTCAGCACGGCCCTGAAATTCATCCGGATCAAGCTCCTGATTGGAGAGTTCACGGGCCAGTCGCATCAGTTGTTCCTGACGCTCAAGTAAACGCAGCCGCAGGCGCTGCTGGGTGTATTCCACATCGCGTTTGACGGCCTCTTGTTCCCGGTCAATTTCTTCCAGTCGCAGATAGCCAAACGCGGCCGCGATCGCCGCCAGAAACAACAGTACGGCTGCCAGCGGCGCCAGTACCGCAAAACGATCCTGTCGTTGCGGCGATAAACGTTGCCACCAGCGCTTCAGACCGGCCAATAGCGAAGGTTTGCGCCGGCTGATGACTGAAACTGGACTGGGTAATGGCATGGTGTCGAGTGTAGGTGAGCGGCAGCGGAGACAAAAAAGGTAAATGAATACTATATTTCATATAGTGGTATGTAAAAGCACAATTTGAAATTTATACAATACGCCTATAAAACTTTTCAAGTCACAAATTTCAAAATTAAATTACCATCAACCGACTATTTATAACAAAGGAGCAGCCATGCCAGTAGTACCCGAGAACCAAGCAGCCACTGCCGCGCCCGACGCAGACCGCCAGGAAACCCGCGAGTGGACCGACGCGCTGTCCGCCGTCATTCAAAGCGAAGGCCCGGAGCGCGCCCACTTTTTGCTTGAGCAGCTGCTTGAGCATGCGCGCCAAAGCAGCATCGACATGCCGTTTTCAGCCAACACCGGCTACGTCAACACGATTGAAACTGACCAGGAAGAGCGTTGCCCCGGCAACATCGAGATTGAGGAGCGACTGCGCGCTTACATGCGCTGGAACGCGATGGCGATGGTCGTCAAGGCCAATCGTCATCACCCGGCGGATGGGGGTGACCTGGGCGGTCACATTGGTTCATTCGCCTCGCTGGCGCACATGCTGGGTGCCGGCTTTAACCATTTCTGGCACGCCGAGAGCGAAAACCATGGCGGCGACTGCCTGTATATCCAGGGCCACTCATCGCCGGGCATTTATGCCCGTGCCTATCTGGAAGGGCGCCTGACCGAAGAGCAATTGCTGAACTTCCGCCAGGAAACCGGCGGCAAGGGCCTGTCAAGCTACCCGCACCCCAAGCTGATGCCGGAGTTTTGGCAGTTCCCCACGGTGTCGATGGGCTTGGGACCGTTGATGGCGATTTATCAGGCGCGCTTTTTGAAGTACCTGCACGCGCGCGGCATTGCCGACACGGCGAACCGCAAGGTCTGGGTGTTCTGCGGCGACGGTGAAATGGATGAAGTCGAATCGCTGGGTGCGATTGGTCTGGCGGCGCGTGAAAAGCTTGACAACCTGGTGTTTGTCATCAACTGCAACCTGCAGCGTCTGGACGGCCCGGTGCGCGGCAATGGGAAAATCATTCAGGAGTTGGAGGGCACCTTCCGTGGCGCTGGCTGGAACGTGATCAAACTGCTGTGGGGCGGCAACTGGGACCCGCTGCTGGCGCGTGACAAAGACGGCGCCCTGCGCAAGGTCATGATGGATACGCTCGACGGCGACTACCAGTCTTTCAAGTCCAATGATGGCGCCTACGTACGCAAACATTTCTTTGGCCGTGACCCCAAGACGCTGGAGATGGTTTCCAAAATGAGCGACGACGACATCTGGGCACTGCGCCGGGGCGGTCATGACCCGCAGAAGGTCTATGCCGCCTACCACAAGGCCGTCAATCACAAGGGTCAACCGAGCGTGTTGCTGATCAAGACCGTCAAGGGTTTTGGCATGGGCAAGAGCGGCGAGGGCAAAAACGCCGTGCATCAGACCAAGAAGCTGACCGATGAAGACATCAAGATTTTTCGCGACCGCTTCAACATCCCGATTCCAGACAGCGAGCTGTCCAGGTTGACGTTCTACAAGCCGGCTGACGACACGCCGGAAATGCAGTACTTGCATGAGCGGCGCAAGGCCTTGGGTGGCTATTTGCCGCACCGCCGCAGCAAAGCCGACGAGAGCTTCACTGTGCCCTCGCTGGAAACCTTCAAAGCCGTGCTCGATCCGACCGCTGAAGGGCGCGAGATTTCCACCACGCAGGCTTATGTCCGCTTTCTGACCACGCTGTTGCGCGACCAGGCACTGGGGCCCCGTGTGGTGCCGATTCTGGTGGACGAGGCGCGCACCTTCGGCATGGAAGGGCTGTTCCGCCAGATCGGCAT
>JADGRK010000148.1 GCA_017880985.1 Rhodoferax sp.
GTGCTGAGCAACGGCCATGCCTCGATGCTGCTCTACGCCGTGCTGCACCTCACCGGCTACAAGCTGCCCATGAGCGAGCTGAAAAAGTTCCGTCAGTTGCACAGCAAGACCCCGGGCCATCCCGAAGTGGGCGTGACACCCGGTGTTGAAACCACCACCGGCCCGCTCGGGCAAGGCATCAGCAATGCCGTCGGCATGGCGCTGGCCGAGAAGCTGCTGGCCACCGAATTCAACCGCGAAGGCCATCAGGTCGTCAACCACCATACCTATGCTTTCATGGGCGACGGTTGCATGATGGAAGGCATCAGCCACGAAGCGGCCGCGCTGGCCGGCGCCTGGAAGCTCAATAAGCTGATTGCGCTTTACGACAGCAATGGCATTTCGATCGATGGGCCGGTGGCACCCTGGTTTATTGACAACACCGCACTGCGTTTTGTGGCCTACGGCTGGAACGTCCTGGGCCCGATCGACGGTCATGACGCCGAGTTGGTGGCCAGCACCATCGCCGAGGCCAAGAAGTCCGCCGACAAGCCGACGCTGATCATCTGCAATACGGCCATTGGCAAAGGCAGCCCGAACCGCGCCAACACGGCCAAGGCCCACGGCGAGCCCCTGGGTGCTGAAGAGATCACGCTCACCCGCGCAGCGCTGGGCTGGCCCAACAAGCCTTTTTTCATCCCCCAGGACGTGTACGCCGCGTGGGACGCCAAGGTTGCCGGCGCCAGCGCCGAGCAAGCCTGGAACAGCCAATTTGCCGCCTACCAAGCCGCCTTCCCCGATTTGGCCAAAGAGCTGGCGCGGCGCATGAAGGGCGAGTTGCCGAAAAACTTTGGTCAAGTGGCGGTGGACACGGCGGTGGCCGCCCACACCAAGGCGGAGACGGTAGCGTCGCGCAAGGCGTCGCAACTGGCACTCGAAGCGTTCACCGCCGCGCTGCCGGAAATGCTGGGCGGCTCGGCCGACCTGACCGGCTCCAACCTGACCAACACCAAGAGCACCCCAAACCTGCGCTTTGACTTCGCCGGTGTCAGCAATGGCGGGCGCCACATCAACTACGGCGTGCGCGAGTTCGGCATGGCCGCCATCATGAACGGCATTGCGCTGCACGGCGGCTTCATTCCGTATGGCGGCACTTTCCTGACCTTCAGCGACTACAGCCGCAATGCCATCCGCATGGCCGCCCTGATGAAGCTGCGCGTGGTGCATGTGTTTACCCATGACAGCATTGGCCTGGGTGAAGACGGCCCGACGCACCAGTCGATCGAGCACGCGGCGTCCTTGCGCCTGATTCCGAACCTGGACGTCTGGCGCCCCGGTGACACGGCCGAAACGGCGGTGGCGTGGGCCGTGGCGCTGCAAAACAAGAGCAAGCCCACTGCCCTGCTGCTCAGCCGCCAAAACATCAACTACGCGCCCAAGGCCAGCCTGGGTGACATCAGCAGGGGTGCCTACGTGCTGGCTGAGCCGAGTGAAGTGGGCCTGAAGAAAAAGACCCAGGCGGTGATCATTGCCACCGGCTCCGAAGTGCAACTGGCACTCAAGGCGCAAGAGCAACTTGCTACTAGAAAAATAGCTGTCCGCGTAGTTTCCATGCCGAGTACAACCACTTTTGATAAACAAAGCACAGCCTACAAGAGTAGCGTGCTGCCGGCTGGCGTGCCACGCATCGCGGTCGAGATGGGTGTTTCCGATGGCTGGTGGAAGTACGGTTGTGCGGCGGTAGTCGGCATCGACAGCTTCGGCGAATCCGCCCCGGCGCCGGTCTTGTTCAAGTTATTCGGATTCACACCCGAGAACGTGGCCGACACGGTGGAAAGAGTTTTGCGCAAGTAAGCAGGGCACTTCTATCAATTCGTCTTTGCGAGCGTAGCGCGGCAATCCAGCGGTGATGGACTGCCACGGCCTGCGGCCTCGCAGTGACGAAGGTTTTCAGTTTTTTAACCATTGGAGAAACTAATGACGATCAAGATTGGTATCAACGGCTTCGGCCGTATCGGGCGCATGGTATTGCGCGCAGCAGTTCAAGACTTCAAGGACATTGAAGTGGTGGGCATCAATGACTTGCTGGAGCCTGCTTACCTGGCTTACATGCTGCAGTTCGACTCGGTGCATGGCCGCTTCAAGGGCAACATCGCCGTTGAAGGCAACACGCTTGTCGTCAATGGCAAAAAGATTCGTCTCACCGCCGTCAAAGACCCGGCCGAGCTGAAGTGGAACGAAGTTGGTGCTGACATCGTGATCGAGTCCACCGGCCTGTTCCTGACCAAGGAAGCCGCCCAGAAGCACATCACCTCCGGCGCCAAAAAAGTCATCATGTCGGCCCCTTCCAAAGACGACACCCCGATGTTCGTCTTTGGCGTGAACGACGCCAGTTACGCCGGCCAGGCGATCATTTCCAACGCCAGCTGCACCACCAATTGCCTGGCCCCGGTGGCCAAGATTCTCAACGACAACTGGGGTATCAAGCGCGGCCTGATGACCACCGTGCATGCCGCCACCGCAACGCAGAAAACGGTGGACAGCCCGTCCAACAAAGACTGGCGCGGCGGCCGCGGGATTCTGGAAAACATCATCCCCTCCAGCACCGGTGCGGCCAAAGCCGTGGGCGTGGTGATTCCCGAACTCAACAAGAAACTCACCGGCATGTCGTTTCGCGTGCCCACCAGTGACGTGTCGGTGGTGGACCTGACCGTCGAGCTGAACAAGCCCGCCAGCTACGAAGAAATCTGCGCCGCCATGAAGGCTGCCAGCGTGGGCGCCATGAAAGGCGTGCTGGCCTATACCGAAGACAAAGTGGTGTCCACCGACTTCCGTGGTGAAAGCTGCACCTCGGTGTTTGATGCCGGCGCCGGCATTGCGCTGGACAGCACTTTTGTGAAGGTCGTCTCCTGGTATGACAACGAGTGGGGCTACTCCTGCAAAGTGCTGGAGATGGCGCGCGTCGTCTCCAAGTAGGCGGCTTCAGTCAGACGCCTGCGCGCTGACGGACCAAGCCTTTTCTCAGGAGCCGGTTTCCAGCGACTTCTTCATTGCCTGGACCGCCACCTCGGAAGGGCTGGCGAACCCGTACTTGCTGCCAAGGTCAAGCGCTTTTAACAGCATCGCGTTGGTCGTCCTGAGGGAAGTGAATTGATTGGCGGCCTTTTTCAGGATCTCCGCCGAAACATCGGGACGAACGTACAGTCCGTAGCCCCAGCTTGGATTGATGGCCGGCACAACGAACAGCTGCGCCATGTGGACGCGCTCGTCAGTACCGTAGAGTTTTTTCAGGCTGGCGGCCTGGGCCCCCTGAATCCGGGTAATCAAGCCCACCCACCGATCCGCCTGCCAGTAAAAGGCGGCCTTGGTGGGCAGGTAGCTTTGGCCCAGGCCTTGCTGGGGCATGACTTCCATCACCGTGCCACAAAGCTTCTCGGCCTTCACGAGCGTGGTCGTCACACCGCTTTTGATGCCGAAGCAGCTGGTGCTCTTGAGTTTGGCAAGCAACTTGGCCTGCTGGTCGGGCGGAAGGCTCTTCAGTTCTACCGGCTTGCCGTCTTTCACCGAACCAAGGTCGGCGAGGAGCAGCACGGCCGCCTGGATCGGTTCCATGTTGACCGCCACCGGACGATAGCCCGAGGCCAGCCCCACCACAGGGTTGCCGTAGATCCAGCACGGCGGCGTGGGTCTCTTGATGGCCGTCAGGACGTCTTGCGTTTCCCTGATGTTGAGAACCGGGGACACCGACAGCCCGGTGGGCCGGACAAAGTCGCTCAGATCCCTCATCGCGCTCTCGGTTTGCGACAAGCCCTCCCCGCGAATGACCTCCGGATTGAGGTAGAGCCCGCCCTCGCAAGACTGCGCCTGGGCAGACAGGCCGCAGGAAAACAAGCAAGCCAACAACAGGTACTTCTTCATGGTTCTTCCCGCGCTCATTTCAAAAAAAACTCGTGCAGTCCCGCAAAGCCTGCGATTGCAACCCAACTGAAATTCATTCTACTGATGAATATCACAATTCCCATAGGCAAATACCCTGTCCCGGCTACGACTGGGCGTACGCCCTCAGCGACCGAACCGCTGCAAATGCATACCGGCGCGCGAATCTTCCATGGCAGTCAGCTTGAAGTGAATCAAGGCCGCTGAGACATCCCAGGACCTTTCGCCAGCGCCGGGCGACTGCCCGCTCTCACGGTTGCCTGGCCACAAAGCCAATCACCAAACCCTGGTCCGTCACCGTAATGCTGCCCGGCTGCAGCCCCAGGCCATCGGTCAGGGCCAGGTCCTGCGGGCGCAACTGGTGCAGCACCACCTCAAGCAGGGACTGCTCGGCCAACGCCGGCCCGTAGCTGTTGAGCAACTCAGAGGCCGCCGGTTGCAGGTCCGCGAACTGCAGGTGCTTGAACCGCAATTGGTAGGCGCGAATGGTGCGGTCGCTGGCCTCGTAACGCAGCGCAAAGTCCACCTCGAACGTGCCGCTGTGTCTGCGCCGCAGCGCCGGGCCGGCGACCTCGACCGCCATCTCGGCGCTCAAGCGGTTTTGCTCCGGCAGCAGGCGCAGGCGCGGCGCCTGCAGATCCAGATCGAACAGACCCGGCACCGGATAACGCCGCGGAAAACGCTGCGCCACCACCTGCTGCAATTGCCCGGCAGACACGCTGTAGTGGGGCTGGGGCTGGGCCTCCGGCTGCGCCGCCCGGGCCACGCCAGCCAGCGCCAGACTCGGGACTGCGGTCAAAAAGAGTCTGCGCTGCATTCATGTTCTCCGTTGCACCTCGTTAGCACTGGGCGCTCAAATGGGGAAAAAACTCACGATCCTCCCGCAGTATGTGCCGAGCGACCAAATCGTGTGCAAGGAAGTGAAACGGCTCCCCCCTGTCAAGGTCCCTGGTTTTAAAGCGGCTGACCAGATAGCCGGCGTGATCAATGAGTTCACGGTGCATGGCAGCATGCGCCGCCGCGCCGGGGAAACCGGAGGCCAAAATGATTTTTTCCTCGTCCTCAAAATGTTCGGCAACATCGCAAATCAGCGTGTCAATGAGTGCTGCAACCTCATCGATCGGTCGCTCCAGCAGCAACGCGGCAAGGATGTCGTTGACGTGCCCAAACAAGGCTCGATGCTGGGCGTCAAGTTCGGCTTGACCCGATTCGTAGGCCGGATGCCAAACCAGTTGAACCAGATTCGCAGCGACACTTTCCGCAACGCGCGCCGCACGGCGCGTTTGTGCAGCAAGTCGAACCTGATTGCGCCCGCCATGCTTGGCGTGGTAGAGGGCCTCGTCCGCCGCACGCAACAAACCCGCGACATCCTTGTAGCTGTCATTGGTCATGACAGCCAGGCCGATACTGACGGTGACCTTGCCGCTGTGCGACTGCTCGTGGGGAATTTCCAGCGCTTCGACCGACCGGCGCAACTCCTCGGCCAGCCGTTGCGCGGTCGTCGCGTCCATGCCCGGCAAAACCAGCAAGAATTCTTCACCACCGTATCGCGCTGCCAGATCGCTGGCCCGCTTCGCGCTCGCCTGGAGGGTTTTCGCGACGGCTATCAAACATTCATCGCCGGCTTGATGGCCGTAGCGATCATTAAATTTCTTGAAATCATCGACATCGATCATGATCAGCGAAAGTGGTTTCCCTTCCCGCTTGCAACTCGCCAGTTCTCTCTCCAGCGTGGCATCCAGGTAGCGACGGTTGTACAGAGTGGTCAGCGCATCCCGAGTGGCTTGCTCACGCAACTGTTGCTGCAACTCCTCAATTTCCTGGAGATTGATGACCAGGGCCTGGTTGGCTTTCAACAGTTCTTTTTCACGCGTTCGCAACTCCTCCCGAACCCGGCGCAGCTGGAGGTTTCTGGCAAATCCGGCATTGCCGATCACGAGCACGTAGCCGCATATGCCAACCATGGAGAAAATCGTGACCGGCCAGTCGGTATCGGGTGAGAACTTGAAGCCGCGGACAGCGATCCACATCAATGCGCCGGCAAGCATGGCCAGCAGGTTTTTCGGGACAGCACGCCAGCCCTTGTTGGCTGCGTTATTGGTCAAGGTGGCCATCATGGCTGCAAAGCTTAGCCAAAGTGGGAATTCCAGTGCCGCCATGAATACGCCAAGCAAAACGGAGTCAAGCAGCAGGTTGTCCAACTCCGCTTTCACGCAATCGACGGCCCTGGACGCGCGCCAATATTGAACGTGGGGATAGACCAGAAAAAGCATTGCCAAAAGTGCCCAGGCAATAGCGCTGTAATTCTTTGCGAAAATATGCATACCGCTTGCCACAAACATCAAGGCCAAAGACGCGGTCCGCATACGATGATGCATGTGCACCAGCCATCGGGTTTTCGTTGGTGTTTCTGGGTATAGGCTCATGGGATGGGGATGGCAATTCCTGCTTTTTTACAACTTATCTTTTGCATCAGAATTGTTTGCTCGCAGACTCGGAGCTCGCATTCCCGCACTGTTTTTCCAATTCTGATAGGAGTCTAAGCGAAATCACCCAGACGCCATG
>JADGRK010000149.1 GCA_017880985.1 Rhodoferax sp.
ACCGAGACCGCCACCGACCAGCACCACATGACCGACTTGCCCAATGTGCTGCGGCAAACCGAGCGGCCCGACAAAATCCTCAAAGCTGCCACCTTGCTGATATTGGTCGCGCATCTCGCGCGTGGTTTTGCCCAGCGCTTGCACCACCACGGTGACGGTGCCCCGGTCGCGATCAAAGTCAGCCACCGTCAGCGGAATGCGCTCGCCGTTTTCATGTAAACGCAGCATCACAAAATGCCCCGGCTGCGCCGCAGCGGCAATATCAGGCGCCCGAACTTCCCATAAGAAGGAGTTCTCAGAGAAGACTTCTCGACGAACTATGGTGTACATCGTGTTTCCGTGTCGGGTGGGATCGGCGTCAGAGAACACTCAGTTCGCCGACCAGTCGTTGCGCCAGCACGGCAGCAACCTGACGCCGATAGGCGGCGCTGGTGCCGGTGGTGCGCATCGGGTTGACCTGCTTTTGCACCAGCTTGCCCAAAGCAGTGAGCAGCTCGGGCGTGACCGGTTGCTGGCACAGTGCCTCGGTGCCGGTGAGTAAAAACGGGCGCGAGTTAGTGCCGGTCAGGGCGACGCGGAGCTCGGTCAACACATCCTTTGAGACAACGCAGCAGGCCGCGACACCGGCCAGTGGAAAGTCAATGGCGCCGCGTACCCGCGCTTTGCGGTAGCCACTGCGTGAACCAGGCCGAAGTGATGGGATGCGCACCGCAGTGATCAGCTCTGCAGGCGTCAGCGTCAGCGGCTGTGCGCCGTCATCCACGTAAAACTCGCTTAGTGGCAGTTGGCGCAGTCCAAGCGGACCCAGGATGTCGACGCTGGCGTTGAGAGCGATTAGCGCCGGGGCCAGGTCGCCACTCCAGGCGGCGTGGCAACGCGCGCCTTGGGGTGCGACGTGACATACCTCGCCACCGTGCTTCAAACAAAAATTGTTCGACTCGCGCCACCACTGTCCCTGGTTGTAGAACATGCAGCGGGTGTCCAGGCACAGGTTGCCGCCGAGGGTGGCCACTGTGCGGTGGCCGGGCCCTGCCACCGTGGCGGCAGCCTGCGCCAGCAGCGGCAATTCGGACCGCACGTCAGCGCGCGTGGCAAGTTGGCTCAGCGTGACACCGGCACCGATGATCCAGCCCTGGCCGCTGCGTTCGATCTGGTTCAGTTCCTCAATCTGATTGAGGTCGATCAGACCATCGGGCGCACCGATACCGTGGCGCAGGTTGGGCATCAGGTCGGTGCCACCGGCAATGAGCTTGGCATGCGGGTTGGCCACCAGCAGGGCCACCGCGGCCGCCGCGGTGTGGGGCGACTGCACCCCAAATGAGGTCATTGAGTCCATGCTAGACCTGCACTTTCTGCAAGGCGGCCGCCTTGCTGGCGGCGAGCTTTTGTGCGCGTCGGCGCTGCACCAGCGCATCAAGCACGTGTTCCGGGCTGGCCGGCAATGCATGCAAGCGCAAGCCGGTAGCGTGCGCGACGGCGTTGGTCAGCGCGGGCAGAAAGCCAGCCAGTGAGCCTTCGCCCGCTTCCTTGGCACCAAACGGGCCGTTGGGGTCGGCTGCTTCCACAATCAAGACTTCGATCGGCGGCGACTCGGCGATGGTGGGGATGCTGTAGCCGAGGAAATTGGCGCGCAAGTGCAGTCCCTGGTGGTACTGCGTCTGCTCGCACAAGGCTTGCCCCATCCCCATCCAGACCGAGCCCTGCACCTGGCCTTCGACGGCCAGCGGGTTGATGGCGCGGCCGCAGTCGTGGGCGGCCCAGACCTTGAGCACTTGCACCATGCCGGTGTCTTCGTCGACCGCCACTTCGACCACCTGCGCCGAGTAGGAATAGCCGGCACTGGTGCCCACCGCAGCGCCGCGGAATTTGCCGCCCTGGGTTTCACGTGGTGTGGACCAATGGCCCGTCACCATGATGGTGCCGCTGCGCTGCAAAGCCAGTGTCACCACCTCTTTGTAGCCCAAGGCCTGCTCAGTGTTGGCCACGCCATAGGACTCACCCAGGCATTCAACGCGCTCGGGCGGAACCTCAAATTTGCGCGCAGCGGCGTCACACAAGACCTGGCGCAGTGCAGTCGCCGCATTGATGGCGGCGTTGCCCACCATGAAGGAGACACGCGACGAATAGGAGCCGTTGTCTTTGGGGGTGAGCGCGCTGTCGTTGGCCAGCACGCGCAGACGCTCCATCGACAAGCCCATCACTTCAGCGACGGTCTGGGCGATCAGCGTGGATGAGCCCTGACCAATGTCCGCCGCACCGGTCAGTACCGTGATGCCGCCGTCAAAATCGAGTTTGAGGCTGACCACCGCGTGCGGCTCGCCGCTCCAGTGCACCGGCTTGGCCGAACCGCTGGCGTAATGCGAGCAGGCCAGCCCCAGGCCGTGACCTTTGGGTAGATGGGCGTAGCGCTCTTTCCAGCCGGAGGCCGCTTGCACCCGCTCCAGACATTCGCCCAGACCGTAGGAGTTGACCTGCAAATCATTGAGGGTGCGCATCGGAGGGCAGAGCAGATTGGCGCGGCGCACTTGGAATGGATCGAGCCCAAGGGTTTGTGCCATGCTGTCGAGCATGGACTCGAAAGCGTGGCGCACATCGACCGAACCATGGCCGCGCATGGCCCCGTTGGGTGGCGTATTGGTATAGACGCGCAGGCCATAAAAACGGCAGGCCGGCAACTGGTAGAGCGCGTGCAAGAGTGCGCCGGCATACAGGATGGTGACCAGGCCATAACCGGCGTAAGCACCGCCGCGCTGCACCACTTCGCAATCGACCGCTTGGATGACACCGCTCCTGGACAAACCAAGCTTGAGTCGAACGTCGGTCTCGGGGCGGCCCCGATGCGTGATGAAAGAGTCCTCGCGTGAGAGTTCGAGCTTGACCGTTGCAGCGGCGGCACGCGCCAGCAGGGCGGAGATAATTTCAAAATTGAGGGTTTCGGTGCGGTGCCCGAAGCCGCCACCGACAAAAGGTTTGATGACGCGGATCTGAGCGGCGTCGAGCCGCAGACATTGCGCCAGAATCAAATGTACGTAGTAGGGCACTTGTGACACCGTGTGCAAGGTCAGACGACCACGCTCGGCGTCCCAACTGGCCAGGGATGCATCGGGCTCCATCATGGCGTGGGTGACTTCGGCGTAGTGAAAGTTTTCTTCCAGAACCAGATCGGCTTTGGCGAAGCCGCCGACCACATCGCCAAAGGTGTGATCGACGTCACGTGCGATATTGCCAGGCTGATTGTCGTGCAGCAGCAGTGCGTCAGCGGCGCGCGCGCTGGCCGCGTCAAAGTAGGCTGGCAAGGGTTCCAGATCAAGTTTGATCAGTGCCAGCGCAGCGCGGGCCGTGGCAGCGTCAATGGCGGCGACCGCCGCGACCGGCTCGCCACAGTAGCGCACACGTTCGCGCGACAGCGGAAATTCGTTTTGGGCGATCGGGATCACACCATAGGGCACGTCGCAGTCGTCACCCGTGATGACGGCATAGACGCCAGGGAGGGCGCGCGCGCGGCTCACATCGATGCGGCGTATGCGGGCGTGCGCCAGCGGGCTGCGCAGGATGGCGCCCACCAGGGCATCACGCGCCGGCAGGTCAGCGGTGTAGAGCGCGCGGCCAGTGACCTTCTCGACGCCGTCGATCAAGGGTTGACGCACGCCGACTGAGGCTTGCATGGTGGTGCCTGGCAGCGGCGCGCTCATGCTGGTGCTCCAGCGTCGCGGCGCAGGCTGGCGGCCGCCGCTTGTACCGATTCAATGATTTTCACGTAGCCGGTACAGCGACAAAGATTGCCTGAGAGTGCATCCCGAATTTCCGCCTCGCTCGGATTGGGCTGGCGCAGCAACAGTGCTTGCGCGGCCATCACCATGCCGGGCGTGCAGAAGCCGCACTGGGTACCCAATTTTTGATTGAAGGCGGTTTGAAGCGCACTCAAACGCCCGTCTTGTGCCAGCGCTTCAATGGTCTGAATCTGTTTGCCCTCACAACGGCAGGCCAGCGTGATGCAGGAAAGTTGGGGCTCGCCATCGACCAGCACGGTGCAGGCACCGCACTCGCCGCCGTCGCAGCCACGCTTGGTGCCGGTCAGGCCAAGCTGCTCGCGCAGGTATTCCAGCAGCAGGGTGTGGTCGGCGACCGCATCTTCGCGGGCACGACCATTAACATTGAATTTAAGCAGACGTTTTGCCATTGCCTTATTCCTTGGGGCGCAAGTCACGCACGCGCACCGCCTTGCCCTGTGAGCGAGGAATTTCACCTGGCAACTTGATGACCACGCGGGTGGTGATGCCCACCATTGACTTGATGTAATGTGCCACGTCGCGCGAAATCGTCGGAAACGCATCGGCCGCTATACCGATATGGGTTTCAACTTCGATCGTGACCTGGTCGAGGTTGCCGTTGCGCTCCACCACCAGTTGATAATGCGGCGCAATCATCGGGCGCCCCACCAGCACCGCTTCAATTTGCGAGGGATAGACGTTGACGCCGCGAATGATCAACATGTCGTCGCTGCGCCCGGTGATGCGCAGGATGCGCAGGTGCGTGCGACCGCATTCGCAGGGCTCGGTGGTGACGCGGGTGATGTCGCGTGTGCGGTAGCGCAGCATCGGCAGCGCCTCTTTGGTCAAGGTCGTAATGACCAGTTCGCCAGCTTCCCCTTCCGGCACGGGTGCCTGGGTTTCGGGGTCGAGCACTTCAAACAAAAAGTGATCTTCCCAGCCATGCAAACCGGCTTGCGCCGTGCATTCGCAGGCGACACCGGGGCCCATGATTTCAGACAAACCATAAATATCGAGTGCTTTGATGGCGAGCCGTTCTTCAATTTCGCTGCGCATCGCTGCGCTCCAGGGCTCGGCACCGAAGACACCCACTTGCAAGGCACTTTGACGTAGGTCAACGCCCATTTTCTCTGCCACTTCGGCCAACGCCAAGGTGTAGGACGGTGTCGCACACAGAACCCTCGGTTTCAAATCCATGATGAGTGCAATCTGGCGCTCAGTGCCACCACCTGATACTGGGATCACCGTGGCACCGAGCCGCTCGGCACCGTAGTGCGCCCCCAAGCCACCAGTGAACAAACCGTAGCCATAAGCGTTGTGCACCATGTCGCCCGGGCGCGCTCCGGCGGCTTGCAGCGAGCGCGCCATCAAGTCGGCCCAGTTGTCGATGTCGGCCTTGGTGTAGCCGACCACGGTGGCTTTGCCGGTGGTGCCGGACGAGGCATGCAAGCGCGCCAGGCTCGGCACTGGCCGTGCAAACAGACCAAACGGATAGTGGTCACGCAGGTCGGATTTGAAAGTAAAAGGAATGCGCCGCAGGTCGTCCAGGCTACGCACGTCTTCAGGTTTGATCCTGGCGGCGTCCAAGCGCTCGCGATGCAGTGCCACGTGGTCGTAGGCGTTGCGCAGGGTCTTGCGCAGGCGCTCGAACTGGAGTGCTGCCAATGCCTCGCGCGGCATGGTTTCAGCGGCCCGGTCAAAGTAGCTGCCCGTGTCTGCTCCGTTTGTGACTCCGACTTGTCTCAAGCTTGTGGCGCCCATGTTGTCTCCTTCTTATAAACTAATTTGCTGAATTACGGATGGGTTCTGACCCCACGTACCGGGAGCTGCTTGAGGGCAAAACCCTGATTGAAGCTGGCACGCGTAATGAGGGTGTATTTGAAATAGGCACCGGCAAGTGCCGCCGTGGCACCGGCCAGAGCCGCCGAAAGGGTTTGCGAGGCACCGTCGCCCAACCAGGCACCGATGCCCAGCAGGATCAAGGGTGCCAGCGTACCGGCCAACAGCAAGCCGCGCCCGGCCCGGTTCAGCGCAATGCGCGCGCGGGGTGCCAGACTGGCATCCACCGCAACGCGATAGAGTGACCAAATTACAAAACGGGCCATGATCAGCAGGGCCAGCACCATTGTCGCTTTGCTGCTGACTCCGGGCCGGAACAAGTCCAGCAACAACAACACGCCACAGCCCTCGCACAGTCCTGTGAAAAACATCAGCGGCGCGAGCAAGGTCGGCCGCCAGGCCGGGATGCCGCGCGCGGCCGGCAACATGCGGCTTTGACAGTAAAGAAACGCCAGCGCCGACAGTGTCAGCAGCCAACCCCAGGCGTTCATGCCCAGGAGCACCAACAAGCCAGCGGGGAACAGCAGCGCAGCCACAAATGCTTCGCGCGTCATCCACGACGTGCGTGGATTGAAAAATACATGCAAGGCGCGCAAGGGCCGTCCGATTTCAAGCCAGACACACAGCAGACCCAAGCCGACCAGGGCCAGGCCGGCAAAGACCGGCCAGTTGAATGCCCAGGGCTGGGAGCCAGCAGGTGATGCTGCCAGGAAGGCGCTGTTAATCAGCAAACCAGAGCCAGCACCGCCGCAAATAAAGTTGCCGGCGGCACGCCAGTCCCAACTGGTTTGTTGCCATGGGTGAGGTCCAAAGCTCATGTGTCCACCTTGTCCCAGAGATAGT
>JADGRK010000150.1 GCA_017880985.1 Rhodoferax sp.
GGAATGCCGTTCATCGCAACCTCACAACAGAGCTATGGTGTCGACGATCATGCGCCACTGCTCCGAACCGTCACACAATGTGCGTAAGACCCAACTTTATTTTGTTCTACGGGTGGCGGTGTGTTCCGCCTCGACGGCCGCATGGTCGATGCGCCCGTGGTACGGCTCGCGCAGCGCAAGCTAGCGCAAAGCCCGCGGATCGCGGAAGAAAGGCGAGTCAACGTATGAGCAACGTGCGCGAGTAACTCCAGCAGTTCGCCGTAGGCTCGCGACAAAATCGTCAGATCCCCGCCCGTTTAGCGGCAATCTTTGTTGGCGACATCGGTCCCAAACACATTGCCAGATCGTCTTCATGTGGCCGAGTGGACTGTTCTTCTGAATGTTTATCTCCAAACCGGGCAAGGACTATCACGGCACCGAGAATGATCGCGCCACCAAGCATTTGCAGGTAGGAAATCGTCTCGCCCAAAAAAATTGCGGCGAGCACAATGGTCGCCAGCGGTTCCAGTGTCGAGAGCGTCGAGGCATCGGGCGCCCCCAACCGCGACAATCCAGCAAAAAAGGCGACCATCGCCACTACGGTGCAAACCAAGGCAATAGCGAGGACAGCGCCCCAGCCCGCCAGCGTGACCGGCGGAGTAAACCCCCGAGGAAAGACGATCAGCGCAGAGGAGGCCGCACTCGCCCACATGATGACCGTCGAAGCTGGAATGGCGCCGATGTTCGCCGTGATGCGCTCACCTGCGAGAACATAAATGGCATACATTAGCGCCGCCGCAAGACCAAAGACGACCCCCAGCGTCTGCCCTCCCGCGGTGCCCCCGACCATCAGCGCCGTACCAGCCAGTGCGACCACGACGGCGGAGGCGCGCAGCGGCTTGAGCATGCGCTTTGCGATTATGGCGTGCAACACGGTGACAATTGCCGGGAACAGATACAGCAGCAGCGCCGTCAATCCGGCCGACGCATAGGACAGTGAAGAAAAGTAGCACCACGACTGGCCGACGTAGCCCACACCACCCATCAATGCCAGTCCGCCAAGCGCGCGCCCACGGGGCCACGGTTGCCCAGTCATCAGCATCCACCCAGCCATGACACTACCGGCAATTGAAAAGCGCAGGAACAGCAAGGTGTCCAGAGGGATGCCTTGCGCGTAGGCTATCTTGCCGAAGATCGCCATGGCTCCAAACGCCACGGCCGACAAGGCGATGTATGCGACGCCAGCCGCCCGGCCATGGACTGACATACGCAAAATTAGGCAAACTCCGAATGAATTGTGAGCGTCTTTTTGTGCATCGCGATAATTCTAGGCGATCACGCCTTCAAGACCGCGCTCTACCGTCGAGACAAGATGGGCATTCAAACCATGACGCCACAGTAGCGGCAACATTGCCACGACGCCAAACAGATACTGTAAAAACTGCGATTGAAACGGATCGAGAGACAGGGTGATATTTCTTAGGATAGTGTTGAGAAGGGAAAACACCAAGCCGCTTAACGCAACAAGACCCCTTATTTTCCGTTTTCTGAGACGACCCCAAAGTTGTAACCACCAACGCTCAGGTTAAATGTCCACAGGCGCATCGCCTTAACAGGCTCGACATTCGATGCGATTCACAAACGCCGATAAGGCAAAGTGAGCCATTTACGCCATAGAACGCGCGCTTTGCCCTGATAGACTTTCATCTCCTGCGTCAACGACTGTCGTGCCTTGGATGCGGTCATTTCCGAAGGCAGCAGCGGATCGCGGATGAGCTGGCCAATTACGGCACGGCCCAACAGCAGTGATTCCCGCACTGCTGCTTCCAGGTCTGTGCTTCCAAACTTGCGTGCGCTGGACTTCAGCGCCTGCTGCATCTGTCGGTATTGGTTCGAGAGCTTCTCCATCTCCCATAAGGCAAGAGCCTCTGCCTGACGGGCGTCATCAAGCTCATCGAGGCGAAACACCACCGCCTGCGGTGCCAGGCCAAGCCCCAGTAGTTGTTTGCGAACCGACGTGGCGCCGCCCGCCAGATTGTCAGGCCGCAGGTGCAGACCAGGCTGAAACAAGCGAAAACCACGCAAGCTCAGGGCCAGGCAATGGCGACGCCACCCGGTCTTGTCGGAACGCAGGACTCCGGCATCTTGCACGCCCAGCCAGCTTGCGCTCCACGCAACAGTGTGCGGCTCTGTATGCTGCCAATCGTCGACCGTACGGGAGAGCGCGGGCCCTGAAAGATTCAGTGCATAGCAGCCACGGGCGCAATGCGTGATCTTGCCTTGTCTGGCTAGCCGAGTCAGAGCAACCCGGATCGCCGACTCGCTCAATCCGATCAGGGCGCCAGCCCGACATAAAGCCTGAACCGGAAGCATTTCCCCATTGGCAACCAGCAGATCCTGGATCAGGTCCGGCGCGCTCGGCGAGGCAACCGGAATATTACATACTCTGTCCATGATTGCGTAATAAAGACATATTACCTAGACTGTTGATGGAGGCATTGATTTGTAATTTTAACTTGGCACCAACATCACTTGACCAGACGAGGCAACGGTATGCACTATGTTTCATTTACCACCGACGCTGCCGTATGCACCATCACGCTGAACCGGCCGGACAAGCGCAACGCGGTCCATGGTCCGATGGCTGCGGAGCTACGTGCTGCTTTTATCCGGTTTGAAGAAGATTCCACACTACGTGTGGCGGTTATAACCGGCGCCGGTGGCCATTTCTGTGCCGGGGCCGACTTGGGCGCGGTCGGTGATCCAGCCTTGCGCAATGAACTTGAGCCTGACGGGGGCGGCGCAGGGCCCATGGGGCCGACCCGCATGGCGCTCTCAAAGCCGCTGATTGCGGCCGTGAACGGATATGCGGTCGCGGGCGGTCTGGAACTGGCGTTGCTGGCGGACTTGCGCGTCGTCGGCGAAGATGCTGTATTTGGCGTGTTTTGCCGGCGCTGGGGCGTGCCGCTGATTGATGGCGGAACCGTGCGACTACCACGGCTTGTCGGTATGGGCCGGGCTCTCGACATGATCCTCACCGGACGCGCCGTCATGGCGCCCGAAGCCATGACCATGGGCTTGGTCAACCGCATTGTTCCGGCGGGAGAGGCGCTCACCGCCGCGCAGGAACTGGCCCGCCTGATAGCCGCCTTTCCGCAAAAATGCATGCTGGCCGACCGCGCATCTGCTTATGGCCAGTGGGACTTGCCGCTGGACCAAGCATTGCGCCGTGAGGGCGCGCTCGGTACGCCGATGGTCTTCGCCGAAGGCGAGACCGGTGCTGCCCGCTTTGCCCAAGGAGCAGGGCGGCATGGAAACTTCAACACTTGATGAATTACGCCGGAGTCATGCAGAGCCGGTCTGAACTTGGTTTGCCAAATTACCCACAACGTCCGGAGATAAAGATGACTTCAACGCAACCTTCACTTCGCGCAAGCAGCGCGACGTATCATGAACTGATTCGCCGCGGCGCTCTTCAGCACGGTCCGCGCACCGCCATCGTTTGCGGCAAAGACAGTCTGACCTTTCAGCAGGTGGACCGACTCAGTAACCAACTCGCCCACGCGCTCCATCAGATTGGCGCGCTCCCCCAATCCCGTGTCGGTCTGCTTTTCAATAACGGTCTCTACAGCGTGCCACTCGACTTCGCATGCGTAAAGGCAGGCATCAACCGGGTACCGTTGAATGCCAGGCTTTCCCTGACCGAACACGCAAGAATGCTACAGGACACCCAGTGCAAATATCTGGTCTTTGGTGCCGATCTTGCCGATCGTGCGGCGGCTCTGGCTAACGAAGTGCCTGGACTGATCTGTCTCGGCCTGGGCGCCGAGTCGACAGAAGGTATCGACCTCCTGACGCAGGCCCGCCAGCAACCGGAGCAGGCTCCTGAAATCGAGGTTCGACCTGACGATGTAGTGTTGACGCTCTTTACTTCGGGGACGACCGGCACCTTGAAGGCCGCGCAACATACGCAAGCCTCGTATGCGGCAATTTGCCGCAATGTGTTGCTCAATCTGCTACCGGCAACCAAAAACGATACGATGCTGCATGCCGCCTCGCTCATCCACGCCAGCGGCGTGTTCGTGCTACCGTTTTGGTTGCGCGGCGGGCGTACCGTGATACTTCCGGGATTCGAGCCGCGACTGTTTCTTCAGACGCTGCAATCTGAACGCATCACGGCAATAAATCTGGTGCCAACCATGATGCAAATGCTGCTGGATCACCCAGATATCGAGTCTACCGATGTGTCGTCGCTGCAATACGTGATCTATGGTGCCTCTCCCATGCCGCGTGCGGTCATTGAACGCGCCATGGCATTGTGGGGGCAGCACCGGTTCTGGCAATACTATGGCCAGACCGAAGTCCCTTTATGTTTGACGGTCCTGCGCCCGGAGGACCATTGCGGCGATTTGCTGGACGCCTGCGGTCAGCCGGCGCTTGATATTGAAATCAGGCTGCTTGACGAGGCGGGCAATGACGTTCCAGCCGGGACTCCGGGCGAAATCGCGGTGCGCGCGCCTTCGGCGGTCGCTGGCTATTACAACGCACCGGAGCTGACTTCGGCTACCTTCGCGGCCGACGGGTGGGTGCGCACACGGGATATCGGGGTGTTTGACGAACGTGGCTATCTATTTCTGAAGGACCGTACCTCCGACATGATCATCTCCGGCGGGTACAACGTCTATCCGAGCGAAGTGGAAAACGCTCTCTTGAGCCATCCGGCGGTTCGGGAATGTGCCGTGATTGGACTTCCCGACAAGGTATGGGTGGAGACAGTAACCGCAGTTGTGGCGCTTCGGCCAGGACAGGACGCCAGCGAGGCCGAGCTGATCGCCCATGTCGCCACACAAATTGCATCATACAAAAAACCACGGCGTGTTCTGTTCGTGAAAGAAATCCCCAAGACCGCGGTGGGAAAACTCAATCGCAAACAACTGCGTGACGAATACCGTAAACAAGATGCCGTGTAGGAGTTAGGGTGACAGGGCAACCGACTTGGTCGACTACTGTGTAGTGAAAACAGGATTTTGGGTGCCGTGAAGGACGTTGAGTCGTCGGCCGCAACGGTCACCTCGATGATGTAATTGGAACAGCACGCGACCAATCCACCCGCTTCACTGGCACCAGGAACCACGCGAAGGCGAGCCCCTGCGCCGCCGCCAGCACGGCAAACGTGACCCGGAATGCACTGGCAAGGGCCATGCCGCCAGCGGCGAATCCGTCCACAGAGGCACCGATGCCCCACTGTAGGCCGAAGGCACCGACGAAGACCATCAGGTTGAGCGCGGTATTAACCCGGCCAGAGAGCGCCATTGGGAAGGCGACAGTGAGTTGTGAATAAGATATGTTGCTGAGACTGAAAGACAACCCCAGCAGGGGCCACAGCCAGGCCGATCGGGCGAGGTCCAAGATGATCGCCAGTTCGACAACTAGGGCGAGTCCCATGCCGGCAGTCAATAGCGTCATCGGCGCGATGCGGCGGCGGGCCAGCCAACCCGAGCAGGTGGCGACGAAGACGAAGCCGGCGAGCATCGCCAGACCCATCAAAAACAGGACGCCGGCGGCGTCGGAGCGCGTAGCCCCATTGACCTCAATCATCCAGGGTACCGCCCACAGGCCTTGGATCGCCATGAAGCCGCCGCTGATCAGACAGCCCTGCGGCGCGAAACGCCAGAAAATGCGATTGCTGTAGATCCGGCCGAGGGTACGGATCTGGTTGCCAAGGGACTCGTGGTGGGCATCCACCGCTTGGTCGGGCACCGTCATCATGAAGCCCGCAGTCAGTGCCAGCAGCCCGGCGCAGAGGAAGAACACGCCGCGCCAGCCGAACAGCGGCAGCGCTGCCTCGACTGGGACGCTCGCCGACAACGCGCCGAGGCCGCCGGCGACCATGATCGTTGCTGTTAGCGAGGGCAGGCGCTCGGCTGGCAACCATTGGCTGAAGGCCTTGACACTGGCCATCAGGCAGGCCGAGACACCGAGCCCGATTAGCGCGCGTGCGACCGCCAGTGTCACAAGAGTCGTTCCGATAGCGAACAACGCGCAACCTACAGCCGCGACAATCAGGAGTGCCGCCTCTACCCGGCGCGGACCGAAGCGGTCGAGCAGCAGACCGAGCGGCAACTGAAAGAGACCGAAGCCGAGGAAATAGGCTGAGGTCAGGAGGCCCAAGCCGGCCGCTGTGATGCTGAGCTCTCGCATCAACTCGGGCGCGATTACGGCGTTGACGCTGCGCAGGCCATAAGACAGGAAATAGCCTGCGGCATAAGCCGGCACGAGGCGGCGCCAGAGGTAGAAGTGTTCGTTCATCGCCTCAATTGTCATGTAAACACCCTACTCAGGCCGTCGGCCAGCGCAAACGCCCGTCTCCCGATCGTTTTCAAGAAGCCGAATGTCAGTTCCTCAAGCGGTGAGGGTTACCTGCTCCCAAGCAGTCAGTCCGGTCGTAGCGCCAATCTC
>JADGRK010000151.1 GCA_017880985.1 Rhodoferax sp.
CAGCGCGGGCCACAAAATCGAATGGCGCTGGGTCAGGGGCCACGACGGCGACCCGGGCAACGAGCAAGCCGATGTGCTGGCCAACCGGGGCGTCGAGCAGGCGCTACAGCGGCGGTGAAATTGTTGGCTGGCAGTTCAAAGCGTTGGTTGCGCTGGGGTCGGCGGCTCACAATTTGTCAGATCACGCCGTCAAACATCATGACATCCACTTCATCGCTGGCCGCGACATTGCCCTGGCCGTGATGCAGCACGATCAGGCCGTTGGCGTGCACCATCGAGCTCAGCACGCCGGAGCCCTGGTTGCCGATGGTCTTGACCTGTAGCCTGCCGTCTGGCGTGCTGCTGACGATGCCGCGCTGGTATTCGGTACGCCCCGGCTTCTTGCGAATTACCTCGGCGCTGCGCGCTTTGAGCAGCGGCGCTGCCCCTGCTGTGCAGCCCATCATCTTCAAAAGGGCCGGGCGCACAAAGGCCAGAAAAGTCACCATCACCGCCACCGGGTTGCCCGGCAGACCAAACAAAACGGCGGCTTCAGAGGAGTCCAGACTACTATTTGTTTGATAGCTGTTTGCGCTTTCTGAATAAGGGCTAGAGGCCAATTTGTCTTTAAGAATGCGACCCACTGCCAGGGGTCGGCCCGGCCGCATGGCAATCTTCCAGAACGCCACGTCACCGAGCTTCTTCATCATCGCTTTGGTGTAATCGGCCTCGCCCACACTCACGCCGCCGCTGGTGATGATGGCGTCGGCGGCCAGTGCGGCGCGCACAAAAGCGGCCTCCAGCAGCGCCGGATCGTCGCGCACCACGCTCAGGTCGATCACCTCGCAGCCCAGGCGCTTTAGCAGGCCAAACACGGTGTAGCGGTTGCTGTCGAACACGGCCCCTTCACGCGCTGCCTCGCCCAGGCTCAGAATCTCGTCGCCAGTCGAGAAATAGGCCACCCGGAGCTGGCGCCACACCTGCACTTCATCAATGCCTAAACTGGCTATCAGCCCAAGTGCAGCGGGCGTGAGAAGCTCGCCTTTTTGTAGCGCTGGCTGGCCTTGCATGAGGTCTTCACCCAACTCGCGGCGGTTGTCTCCGGCTTGCATCAGGTTGGGAGGAATAGTGATGAACTCGGTTCGGGCTTCGACCGGCTCAGCCCGAACGGCTACCAGCTCTTGCGGCACCACGGTATCGAGTCCAGCGGGCAGGATGGCACCGGTCATGATCTTCACACATTCACCGGGTTTGATCCGACCTGACCAGGCTTTTCCGGCCAGGGCGGTACCGACGACTTTCAAGACCAGAGGCGCTTGCGCTGATGCCTGGCTTGAAAGCTGCGCCCCGTCAAAGGCAAAGCCATCCATCGCCGAGTTGTCGTGCGGCGGCACGCTGATGGGCGAGATGATGTCGGACGCCAGCACGCGTCCCAAAGCCTCAAAGATGCCCACACTTTCAACCTGTGTCACCGGTTCGACCAATTCCGCCAAAAAGACGTTGACACTGTCCGCGTGCAAGGCACGTGGGTCGTAGCCGGCCAGCTCGGCGGCGATTTGCGCCAGCGTTTTCATGCGCCAGTGCGCTCCAGTTGGTGCAGTTCCGCCAGCGTGTTGGCGTTGAAAAAAGCCTGGGGGTCATCACCGGGCCGGTCAAATGGCACCAACACTGTTTTGTGCTGGGCGGTCCAGGCGTCAATCTTGCGGCCACCCTCGTGCGTGAACTTCACCAGACTTTCCAGCAACTCCACCCGCAACAAACAAAATACTGGCTGGGCGCGGACCCGTAACTGGCCCTCCTTAACCATTTCGGGCGCGCTGGCCATTGCGATCTCAGCGTCCTGCGCCTCCAGTGCCTGTGCCAGCCGCGGCACCAGATCGAGCGGAAGCAGTGGCGTGTCGCACGGCACCGTCACCAGATAGGGGGTTTCGCAGCGCTCAAGGCCGGTCAGGAAACCCGCCAGTGGCCCGGCGTAGTCCGCCAGACCATCGGGCCAGACCGGCACGCCAAAAGACTCGTAGGCCGCCAGATTGCGGTTGGCATTGATCATGATCTGGCCGACACCACCGCCCATTTGCAGGCGCGTCAAGGTGTGCAAAGCCAGCGGCATCCCGTTGAAAGTCTGCAGACCCTTGTCCACGCCGCCCATGCGCGACCCGCGTCCACCGGCCAGAATCAGGCCAGTGATGTCTTGCGGTTCAATCATCAATTGCTACCTCTTGAATGCAGGAGAAAATTTTCCGCCGGGCCGTCCCAAGGGAAATTCGCCCCCTCGGGGGGCAGCGCAATACGCGAAGCGACAAGCGTGGGGGCCATTATTAGCCTCCGATGTAGCTCATTTCGACCCGCTTCGCGCCGGTCGCCGTGTCGCCTGGCAAGGCACGGCGAAGTTCCGAGTAGCGATCGGTGCGGCCCTGCCAGATGTGGCCAATGGCGGAAATCAGATCGGTGTCCGAGGCCTGACCCCGGATCAGCGAGCGCAGGTCGTAACCGCGGGAGGCAAACAAACACAAATACAACTGGCCTTCCGTGGAGAGCCGGGCTCGATTGCAGCTGCCGCAAAAAGCCTGTGTGACACTGCTGATGACGCCAATTTCACCCGCCGCCACGTCATGCTGGCCGGCCGCGTTGGCATAGCCCCAGCGCGCAGCGGTCTCGCCGGGGCTGGAGGCCCCCAGTGGCAGCAGTGGCAACTCGGCGTCAATCAGTTGGATAACTTGGCTCGATGGCAACACCTCGTTCATGCGCCAGCCGTTGGTGGCACCGACATCCATGTATTCAATGAAGCGCAGCACCATGCCAGAGCCTTTGAAGCGGCGCGCCATGGGAAGAATTTCGTGCTCGTTGGTGCCGCGCTTGACCACCATGTTGATCTTGATTGGCCCCAGACCGGCATCTTGTGCGGCGTCAATGCCAGCCAGCACATCGGCCACCGGAAAGTCCACATCGTTCATGCTGCGAAAGACGGCATCATCCAGGCCGTCCAGACTGACGGTGACGCGTTGCAGACCGGCCGCCTTGAGGTCACGCGCTTTACGCGCCAACAGGGAGCCATTGGTGGTGAGCGTCAAATCCAGCGGGCGGCCTTCCAGCGTGCGCAGTGCGGACAACTGCTCAATCAGGCGCTCAATATTTTTGCGCAGCAGCGGCTCCCCGCCGGTGAGACGGATTTTTTGCACGCCGTGGGCGATAAAAACCTTGGCGACGCGGGTGATTTCTTCAAACGAGAGCAAGGCCGCGTGCGGCAGGTAAGGGTAATCCTTGCCAAAAATCTCTTTCGGCATGCAGTAGTTGCAGCGAAAGTTGCAGCGGTCAGTGACGCTGATGCGCAAATCGCGCAAGGGGCGATTCAGCGAGTCATGCAACAGGCCGCTGGCCGCTATGCGGGTGCCGGACAAGAAGGCTGCGCCAGGTGTCGGCAAGGGGGCAGTGCGTTGGTCGATGAGCGGCACAACGCGCAGGGGTTGACGTTCAGTCATGTAGGTAATGGCGCTCGGGTGATTTAGCTTGGTGTGGCGTTGCGGGCCGGCTCATGGCTGGGAGCCATACTACGGTGGACCGCAGCCGCCGGGTATGTTGGGGCGACTTTTGGTGGGCGTTGGGTGCGGCGCCGGTCCAATACCGAAACAGGGGTTTCTGGCACTTCCGGCTGGACCGCTTGGAGCCAGAATTTCGGCTCTGGCAGCACCAAATTGGGGCCGCCACAGTGCGGTGAAAAGCGCCACGAGACAACGTAGCTGGAATGGTCAACTCCTGGATCAAATCGATCCAGCCCGAGCAGCAATTGCTGTTGTAGTGCGGCTGCGTAATGCAGCACCTGCTCGTTCCATTTCATCAGAATCAACTGGATATGCAGTTCTTCCCGGTCAAGTGATCGTGTCGTGACCATCACTTCACAGACGAGCCAGTCGAGCGGAATGCCGTGCCGCCGCAGGGTGTCCTTGAGCACCACGCGGATCAGCTCGCGTCGAACGTCGCTGCTGTGGCTGATGCTATTGGGGGAGACCGAAACTGGCGTAACGCCGGAGGGGCTGACCGGGCGCTGGTTTTTCAGGAAGTCAAACATGATATTTTCAACATTCTGGGATGATTCGAATGCCGAGCTTATCTGATTTTTCCAGCCTGTGCTGGGCTTGAGCGCCAAAGGCAGGCCGCCTGGCGCTTGACTCACGGGCCGATTCAGTGGGTCGTCACGATCGCCGGACCCATGTCCTGCAGCGGCCCGAGCGGGTTGGTATTGACCTCCACTTCGTTGACGCTGGGCTGGCCACCCCAAGCGCGATAGACCACTACATCGTTGACCAGCAGGATCAAGGCATTGAAGCGCCAGCCGGTGGTCTCGGTGCGGCGCGAGAAATTGGTAAAGTCAGCGAAAAAATTGCCAGTGCGCGCCTTCAATATGTGTGCCGCCGTGATTTCCCAGCCGCGACAGGCATCGCGCGCCTCCAAGCAGGCCAGCACACCGGCATCCAGATCTTCGCGCTTGAGCAGGGTGCTGGGAACAAAGCGCCGCACGACGTCGGCCTGCGTCAGAATGACGGTATTGGCCTTGTTGACTGGATCGATGCCCAGCCTGGACAGCTCAGCCACACTGGTTTTCATCGGAACCAGGGCATCAATGGTTTGACGCGCAGCCTCAAAGTCCTGAAATGATGATGACTCGCTAGTTGCACGTGGCAGCATGGAACCGCAGCCCGCCATCAGCAACGCCATTGACAGCAAAGCCGTGCGATGGATGAGATGGCGTTGGTTCATGGTTGCACTCGGAGGACATTCTTGACTACAAATTCCAGTATTGCATTGATCAAGCGCAAAGAAAAGCCCGCCAGAGCGGGCTTCAGGATTGGATTTGGTCGATCAACCGCCGTGAATCTTCATCATCACCGGCACAATCAACAGCGCCACGATGTTGATGATCTTGATCAGCGGGTTGATGGCCGGGCCAGCGGTATCCTTGTACGGGTCGCCCACCGTGTCACCGGTCACGGCGGCTTTGTGGGTTTCAGAGCCCTTGCCGCCGAAATGGTTGTCTTCGATGTACTTCTTGGCGTTGTCCCAGGCACCGCCGCCGGTACACATGGAAATGGCCACAAACAGGCCGGTCACGATGGTGCCCATCAGCAAGCCGCCCAAGGCCGCCGGGCCGAGGATCAGACCAACCAGAATCGGCACCACCACTGGCAACAAACTCGGGATCATCATCTCTTTGATGGCGGCGGTGGTCAGCATATCGACAGCGGTGTCATATTCCGGCTTGCCCGTGCCTTCCATGATGCCCTTGATTTCCTTGAACTGGCGGCGTACTTCGACCACCACGGCACCGGCGGCGCGGCCAACCGCTTCCATCGCCATGGCACCGAACAGATAGGGAATCAAGCCGCCAATGAAGAGTCCAATGATGACCATCGGGTTGCTCAAATCAAAAGTGACGTGCGTGCCATAGGCATCAAGCTTATGGGTGTAGTCGGCAAACAGCACCAGCGCGGCCAGACCGGCAGAACCAATGGCGTAGCCTTTGGTGACGGCCTTGGTGGTGTTACCAACGGCGTCCAGCGGATCCGTAATGTCGCGCACGCTCTTGGGCATGTCGGCCATCTCGGCGATGCCGCCCGCGTTGTCAGTGATGGGGCCGTAAGCGTCAATGGCCACCACAATGCCGGCCATGCTGAGCATGGCGGTGGCGGCAATGGCGAGTCCATACAAACCGGCCAGGGAATAGGCAGTGTAGATAGCGACGCAGACAAACAGCACCGGCCAGGCGGTGGAACGCATCGAGACGCCCAGACCGGCAATGATGTTGGTGCCGTGGCCAGTGGTCGACGCTTGGGCGATGTGCTTCACTGGCGGATATTGCGTGCCGGTGTAGTACTCGGTGATCACCACCAGGGCGGCGGTCAAAATCAAGCCCACGGCACAGGCACCAAACAGCTTCATCTGGCTACCTGTTGCGGTGATGGCGTTGTCAGGCATCAGCCATTGCGTCACAAAGAAGAAGGCAATCAAGGACAGCACACCGGCCACTGCCAGACCCTTGTACAGGGCTGGCATCACGTTCTTCATGCCGGGCGAGGCCTTGACAAAGAAGCAGCCAATGATGGAGGCCACGATCGATACCGCGCCGAGTGCCAGCGGATAAACCACCGCGCTCATTCCCGCACCGGTGATCAGCAGGGCGCCAAGCACCATGGTGGCAATCAGTGTGACGGCGTAGGTTTCAAACAAGTCAGCCGCCATACCGGCGCAGTCACCGACGTTGTCACCGACGTTGTCGGCGATAACGGCCGGATTGCGGGGGTCATCCTCGGGGATGCCGGCCTCGACCTTGCCGACCAGGTCGGCGCCGACGTCAGCGCCCTTGGTGAAGATGCCGCCGCCCAGACGGGCGAAGATGGAGATCAGCGAACCGCCGAAGCCGAGGCCGACCAGTTGGGTGACCACGTCT
>JADGRK010000152.1 GCA_017880985.1 Rhodoferax sp.
AGCTCTAGCATGGCGCGGCGGTTACATGCGATATTGGCCGGATGCAAAAAAGTGGTCCTGGCCTGACTCCGCCCTTGTCCAGCCAAGGCAATTTCCACTTTGGACTGCTCATACTAGGGAAAACCCTTATAGTGTGCTCATGTTTGAAACCAAGGATTTAGTCAAGGCTTCACCTTTGATGGTGCCAATCCGCTCGCTCGGGGCCAATCATCGCGAGCGCATTGCGCATCATTTGATGGCGCTTGATCCGCACGACCGTTACCTGCGTTTTGGCTTTACCGCCAACGACGAGCAAATTCAACGCTATGCCGACAGCCTCAATTTTGACCGCGACGAGATCTTTGGCATTTATAACCGGCGGCTTGAACTGCTTGCCATGGCGCATCTGGCCTTCGCCGCCGATGACAAGCTCAGCGCCTGTGCCGAGTTTGGCGTCTCTGTTTTGAAATCAGCCCGCGGGCGCGGCTACGGTGCACGCCTGTTTGACCGGGCCGCCATGCATGCCCGCAATGAGGGCGTGAGCCGGATGTTCATTCACGCCCTGAGCGAGAACACCACCATGCTCAAAATTGCCCGCAAGGCCGGTGCCACCGTCGAACGCGACGGTTCTGAATCGCAAGCCCATCTGAATCTGCTACCCGCCACGCTCGATAGCCGTTTGTCGGAGCTGCTGGCAGAACAGGTGGCGCAGACCGACTACCGCATCAAGGTGCAGGCGAAACAGTTTTGGAGCTTTCTGGCCGAGGTCCAGCAACTGCGTCGCAATGTGCAGGAAGCCCAGCGAAACCGGTCACAATAACCGAGCTTCGGGGTCCCGCCGTGGCCGCGCAAAAAAAGGGTCACCACAATCCGCTATCCTTGAGGCTCGCAAACAACCGCATGTCCTGCTCCTTTTGGCTGTGTCAGACCCTTATCCAGCGCCGCTTCCTGACCGGGAAGACAAACGCCCGTTCCTGCAAAAACTCGCCGAGTTCCTCCACCCCGGACCGGACTCCACCACTGAGCTGATCGCCACGCTGGTGGAGGCTGAGGAAAACAAAATCATCGGGGCTGAATCGCGCGCCATGCTCGAAGGCGTGATCCGCATGGCGGATATGACCACCGGTGATGTGATGGTGCCCGCTACCCAGATGGAACTGGTCAATATCGCGGACCCATACGATGTGATGATGCACGCCGTGATTGATACCGCACACTCGCGTTTCCCGGTCTATGAGGGCGAACGCGAGAACATCATCGGTATCCTGATGGCCAAGGATTTGCTCAAGCTCCAGCGGGCGCCCGAGCTCAATATCCGGGCCTTGCTACGCCCGGCGGCGTTTGTACCTGAAAGCAAGGGGCTCAACGATTTGTTGCGCGAGTTCCAGAGCAACCATAACCACCTGGCGATCGTGATCGACGAGTTTGGCCGGGTCGCGGGTCTCGTCACGATCGAGGATGTGCTGGAGCAAATTGTGGGCGAGATCGAGGACGAGTTTGACATTGACGAAGACGAGGGCGACATTTTTGGCCTGGCAGATCGAACCTACCGCGTCAGTGGTGACACCCCGATCGAGCGCGTCGACGAAGCCTTCGGCGTCAAGCTCACCAGTACCACTCCGCAGGACGAGTTCGACACCATTGGTGGCCTGATCGCCCACGAGATGGGCCATGTGCCCAAACGTGGTGAGCGTCACACTCTGGCGGGACTCAATTTTGTCGTGTTGCACACCAAAGGCGGTGCCGTCAAATGGTTCAAGGTGTCAGCGCTTGCCGATGGCACCGATTGAGATTCAGACCGGTGGGTCGAACCGGTCTGCGCCGCTGCCGCAAGCCGTCACCTTGGCGCGAGTGGCGCTTGCCTTGCTCGCAGGCGCGGCCCATGCGGCCAGCCTGGCGTGGCCATTTTCGTCTCAGGCAACGCTGCTGGCATGGATTGGATTACGCCCCGGCCAGCCGGTCTGGTGGCTTCAGCTGCTGGCTTTGGCGTTGCTGGCCTGGTTAGTGGCGGGCGGGCGAAGTCACGACCGGGATGGTGGCGGCGGCCCGGCTTGGCGGCCGGCCGCCTTGTGGGCCTGGTTATTTTCCACCGCCTGGCTGGTCGGCACTTTTGGCTGGCTATTTGTGGCAATGCACACCTATGGTGGTCTGCCCGGCGTGTTGGCAGCGCTGGCGGTGCTGGCATTGGCCGCGCTGCTGGCCCTCTACTACGCTGCGGTTTGTGGGTTATTTGTGGCTTTAGCCCACGTCAATCGTGCGTTCGGGGCTATTACTTTTGCAGCACTGTGGATGCTGGCCGAATTGGCGCGGGGGGTCTGGCTGACTGGTTTTGGCTGGGGTGCTTCTGGCTATGCGCAAGTCGATGGCCCGTTGGCGGGCTACGCCGCGTGGATCGGTGCCTATGGACTGTGCGCACTCACGGCCTGGCTGGCCATGACCTTGCTTCAAATGTTTCAATCGGGTCACGCGTTTGAGCCATCACGCGTGCTGCGCCTGATGGCTGTATTGGGGCTGCTGGCCTTGCCTTCGCTGCTGCCGGTGGCGCTGTCTGATGCATCGAAATCGACCGGGCGTCTGGCGGTCACCCTGCTACAGGGCAATATCCCCCAGAATGAGAAGTTTGAGGCTGGCAGCGGCGTGCCGCTGGCCTTGCAGTGGTACGGCGAGCAATTGCAGATCAGCCGCACGGCGTTGGTGATTGCGCCTGAAACCGCCATTCCGGTGCTGCCCGAGCAATTGCCGCCGACCTATTGGCAGGCCTTGCAGCAGCGCTTTGCCGGTGCCGGGCAGGCCGCGCTGATTGGAATGCCGCTGGGTAACTCCCAGGCCGGCTACACCAACTCGGTGCTGGGACTCAAGGCCGGGCTGAGCCAGCCCTGGCGCTACGACAAACATCACCTGGTGCCGTTTGGCGAGTTCATTCCGCCGCTGTTCAAATGGTTTACCGCGCTGATGAACATTCCCTTGGGCGACTTCAACCGCGGCGGCCTCAAACAGCCGCCGTTCGAATGGCAGGGGCAGCGACTGGCGACCAACATTTGTTACGAAGACCTGTTTGGCGAGGAATTGGGGCTGCGCTTCAGTGACCCGGCGCAGGCGCCCACCGTCTTTGTCAACGTCAGCAACCTGGCGTGGTTTGGCAACGGCTTGGCGATGGACCAGCATTTGCAGATTGCCCGCATGCGCACGCTGGAGTTCGCACGCCCCTTTGTACTGGCCACCAACACGGGCATCAGCGCCATCCTGGACCATCGCGGCCGCATTGTTGCCAGCCTGCCACGCGATACCCGGGCGGTGCTGGTGGGCGAGGTGGAGGGGCGCAGCGGTGTCACACCCTACGCCTGGTGGCTGTCGCGTTTTGGCCTGTGGCCGCTTTGGCTGCTGGTTTTGAGTGTTGTTTTGCTGGCGGCAGGCACCGGTGGGCGCAGGCGCCAGTCTGATGCCGTTTGGTTTGATTGAGTTGACGCTCTGGAACCCCCGTAAAATTCGTTTCGTGCACGCCCGTGTCGCGTGTGTTTCCAAACCCCAGGGTGCAGCCCTTCAAAGCCCGAGTCATGTTGACCTTCCAGCAAATCATTCTGAAATTGCAGTCCTACTGGGATGCCCAGGGCTGCGCGTTGTTGCAGCCCTATGACATGGAAGTTGGCGCCGGAACTTCGCATACCGCTACATTTTTGCGAGCACTCGGGCCTGAGCCCTGGAAGGCCGCCTATGTGCAGCCGAGCCGCCGCCCGAAAGACGGTCGCTACGGCGAAAACCCGAACCGCTTGCAGCACTACTACCAGTACCAGGTGGTCCTGAAGCCCGCACCGAGCAACATTCTGGAGTTGTATCTGGGCAGTCTGGAAGCCCTCGGCTTTGATTTGAAGAAAAACGACATCCGTTTCGTCGAGGACGATTGGGAAAATCCGACCCTGGGCGCCTGGGGTCTGGGCTGGGAAGTGTGGTTGAACGGCATGGAAGTGACGCAGTTCACCTACTTCCAGCAGGTCGGCGGCATTGACTGCCGGCCGATCACCGGCGAAATCACCTACGGCCTGGAGCGCCTGGCGATGTACCTGCAAGGGGTTGACAACGTCTTCAACCTAGTGTGGACCGACACCGGGTCAGCGCCGGGCCGTTCCCAAGCTGACCCAGCCCCCTCGGGGGGCAGCGAGCCACACGCAGTGGGCGAGCGTGGGGGCAAAATTTTTTATGGCGACGTCTATCTGCAAAATGAAAAGGAGCAGTCGGCTTACAACTTTGAGCACAGCGACGCCGACTTCTTGTTCACCGCTTTCAGCGCTCACGAAAAACAGGCCAAGCATTTGATTGAAGTGCAATTGGCCTTGCCCGCGTATGAACAAGTTTTGAAATGCGCGCACAGCTTTAACTTGCTCGACGCCCGCGGCGCCATCAGCGTGACCGAGCGCGCCGCCTACATTGGCCGCATTCGCAATCTGGCGCGCGCCGTGGCGCAGGGTTATTTTGAGAGCCGCGAGCGTCTGGGCTTCCCGATGGCGCCGCGCGAGTGGGTCGAACAGATGACGAAGAAGGCAGCATAAAAATGACGACGAAAAACCTTCTCGTTGAGCTATTTGTCGAAGAGCTGCCGCCCAAGGCGCTCAAGAAACTGGGCGATGCGTTTGCGACCCAGTTGGCCGACCAGTTGCATACCCAGGGGCTGGCCACAACTGACTCGGTGGTGACAGCTTATGCCTCGCCGCGCCGTCTGGCCGCACACATCACGCATGTTTGGCTCAAGGCCGCCGACAAAGCCGTGCAACAGAAACTGATGCCGGTGGCGGTCGGGCTCGACGCGGCTGGCAACGCCACTCCGGCCCTGCTGAAGAAACTACAGGCACTGGGCGCCGATCTGTCAGACCCGGCGGCTGCGGTAGCCGCACTCAGAAAAGCGCCTGACGGCAAGGCTGAAGCGCTGTTCTATGACAGCCTGGTCACCGGCGCCACGCTCGACACCGGCCTGCAGAAAGCGCTGGAAGAAGCTATTTCCCGGTTGCCGATCCCGAAGGTCATGAACTACCAGCTCGAGACCGATTGCGAATTACCCGGCTGGAGCAGCGTGCACTTTGTGCGCCCGGCGCACGGCCTGGTGGCCTTGCACGGCAGCACCGTGGTGCCGGTGAAGGCGCTCGGGCTGACGGCCGGGAATACGACGCAAGGTCACCGCTTTGAAGCAAAGGTGTCACCGGTGCTGATTGTGGATGCTGACAGCTACGCCGCCACGCTGGCCCAGGACGGCGCGGTGATTGCGAGCTTTGCCGAGCGCCGCGCCGAGATCGTACGCCAGCTGGCTGCCGCTGCGGCGAAGGTCGGCCATGGCGCCCGGGCGATTGAGGACGATGCCTTGCTGGATGAGGTGACCGGCCTGGTCGAGCGCCCGAATGTCCTGGTCTGCGAATTCGAGAAGCAGTTTCTCGAAGTGCCGCAGGAGTGTCTGATCCTGACCATGAAGGCGAATCAGAAATACTTCCCGCTGCTGGATGCGTCGGGCAAGCTGAGCAACCAGTTTCTGGTGGTCAGCAACATCAGCCCAAAGGATGCGAGTGCGGTGATCGGCGGCAACGAGCGCGTGGTGCGTCCGCGCCTGGCCGATGCCAAGTTTTTCTACGACCAGGACCGCAAGAAAACGCTGGAGTCGCGTGTCGAAGGGCTCTCGAAAGTCGTCTATCACAACAAGCTCGGCACGCAGGGTGAGCGTATGGCGCGGGTGCGCGCCATTGCCAATGCCATCGGCCAGCAATTGGGTGGCGACACGCTCGCCAAGGCCGCCGATACCGCGGCGCGTCTGGCCAAGACCGATTTGCTGACCGATATGGTCGGTGAGTTCCCGGAGTTGCAGGGCATCATGGGTGGCTACTATGCGCGCCATGATGGATTGAGCGAAGACATTGCCTTGGCGATTGAAGACCACTACAAGCCAAGATTCGCGGGCGATGAGCTGCCGCGCAATTTGGTCGGTGTTGTCGTTGCGTTAGCCGACAAGCTTGAAACGCTGGTGGGCATGTTTGGCATCGGCAATGTCCCAACCGGTGACAAGGACCCGTTTGCCTTGCGTCGTCATGCGCTGGGCGTGATCCGCATGCTGACGGAGAGAGATCTGTCACTGGACCTCAATCAATTATTGATCATCGCTTTTGACCTGGTGAATGACGAGCAGATACAGCGAGATTTTTGGAATCATCAGCAGAGCAAGGCGCGTGAAGAAGCTGGCGCACGCGGGGCGTTTATTCACGCATCCGTGTTTTCCAGACGTAGTTTTGACGACGCAACGGCCGTGACCTTGTCCGGTTTCATGTATGACCGCCTCGCCGGTTCGCTGCGCGAGCAGGGCTACAGCGCGCAGGAAGTCGAGGCCGTGCTGGCCCTACAGCCGCCGCGCCTGGGCGATGTGCCCAA
>JADGRK010000153.1 GCA_017880985.1 Rhodoferax sp.
TTTCGGGGTCGCGAGATTACGCACCAGGATCTTGGCATGGCCTTGTTGAACCGGATTCGCAGTGAGTTGGGTGATTTGATTTTGATTGAGCAGTTTCCGAAGCTCGAAGGACGACAGATGATCATGATGATCGCGCCTGGCAAGAAAAAGATTGTGGTGAAGCCGGCGGCAGACGCGGCGCCAGTATCGACAGCGTAGAAGTTTTGTGATGCATTGGTTTATTGGACCAGTGCCATGCAAAGAAGTGGTGACTTGAAAGTCGCCACAAAAAGTGGCTCGGGGCCAACAAGACTGCAAATCGTTTGCAGGCGCCTCACGAGCACAATCAAAAAGGAGCATGAAGATGCCCAAAATGAAGACCAAAAGCGCGGCGAAGAAACGCTTCCGCGTCCGTCCAGGTGGTACCGTCAAACGCGGTCAAGCCTTCAAACGTCACATTTTGACCAAGAAGTCCACCAAGAATAAACGCCATCTGCGTGGTGCGACGGCTGTTCATGAGGCCGATATGGGTCGCATGGCACAGATGTTGCCCGGCCGTGGTATTTAATTAACGACGAACAAGGAGTAATCACATGCCTCGCGTCAAACGTGGTGTAACGGCTCACGCCCGCCATAAAAAAGTTTTAGCCCTTGCAAAAGGTTTTCGCGGTCGCCGCGGTAATGTCTTTCGGGTCGCCAAAGAAGCGGTGATGAAGGCTGGGCAATATGCCTACCGCGACCGCCGGACCAAAAAGCGTGTCTTTCGTCAGTTGTGGATTGCCCGTATCAATGCCGCTGCGCGTCAATGCGGCATCACCTATAGTCAGTTTGCCAACGGTCTCAAGAAGGCCAACATTGAGATCGACCGCAAGGTCCTGTCAGATATTGCAGTGCATGACATGGCCGCATTTACTGCTATTGTGGAGCAGGTCAAGGCCAAACTGGCTGCTTGAGCCGACCCCAGATCGCTATTGTTTTAGTAGCTTGTTACGCAATATGGATAAGGGCTAGAGCTTGAAAAGGCACTAGCCCTTTTTCAATGAAAACGTAGTTTCAGAGAAGACTGACTTGTACTCAAGTCATGTCGGCACTACGAAAGAATTCAAGAGAATTTATGAATGAGTTGAATGCCATCATCGACAACGCCAGAATCGCCTTTGAGCAAGCCACCACACCGGCTGATCTGGAAAACGCCAAGGCCTTGTTTCTGGGCAAGTCGGGCCGCATCACCGAACTGATGAAGGGCATGGCGGCTCTGAACGTGGATGAAAAGAAGTCACGCGGCGCAGCCATCAACCTCGCCAAGCAGGCGATTGAAGTGGCTTTGAACCAGCGTCGCCAGGCACTTGCCCACAATCAGCTACAGGCGCAACTTCAGGCTGAAGCACTCGACGTGACCCTGCCAGGTCGAGCGCGCGGGCAGGGTGGCTTGCACCCGGTGTCACTCACCCTGGAGCGGATCGAAGCGATCTTCGGCTCAATGGGCTTTGCAGTCGCGCAAGGCCCCGAGATCGAGACCGACTGGTTCAACTTCACTGCGCTCAACACGCCGGAAGATCACCCGGCACGTTCCATGCACGACACTTTTTATGTCGAAGGTGGCCCCGTCAATGCGCCCAATCTGCTGCGCACGCACACCAGCCCAATGCAGATTCGCTATGCCGTGAAACATGTCAAACAGCACCGTGCCACGCTGGGCACGGTGCATGACGAAGGGCTGTTTTCAGGCCCCATGCCCGAGATTCGTGTCATCGCCCCCGGGCGTACCTACCGGGTTGACAGTGATGCCACCCATTCGCCCATGTTTCACCAGTGCGAAGGCTTGTGGGTGGGCGAGAACGTCAGTTTTAAGGACCTCAAGTTTGTCTTCACTGATTTTTGTCGCACTTTCTTTGAGTCAGAGGACCTGGTACTGCGCTTTCGGCCCAGTTTTTTCCCGTTTACCGAACCCAGTGCCGAGATCGACATCCAGTTCCAGAGTGGGCCGTTGGCGGGTCGCTGGCTCGAAGTGGCTGGCTCCGGCCAGGTTCATCCAAATGTGGTGCGCAACATGGGGCTCGATCCCGAAAGATACATCGGCTTTGCTTTTGGCATGGGCCCCGACCGCCTGACCATGCTGCGCTATGGCGTCAATGATCTGCGCCTGTTTTTTGACGGCGACATCCGCTTCTTGTCGCAATTCCAATAAAAATGTTTTGCCGGAAAGTCTGCCGCACTGTAGCTGCAAGCTCTGTCCCCAACTGATTAATCCTATGCAATTCCCCGAATCCTGGTTACGCGAATTTTGTAACCCGCCGCTGACCACCGAGCAACTCGCCGACACGCTCACGATGGCGGGCCTTGAAGTCGAAGAAACCAAGCCGGTCGCGCCGGCGTTTAGCCAGATCGTGGTGGGCGAGATCAAAGAGGCGGTGCAGCACCCCAATGCCGATCGCTTGCGCCTGTGCAAGGTCGATGTGGGGCAGGCGGCGTTGCTCGACATCGTTTGTGGTGCGCCCAACGCCCGCGTCGGCATCAAGGTGCCGGTTGCTTTGGTCGGTGCCGAATTGCCTCCCGGCGACGACGGCAAGCCTTTCACCATCAAAGTCGGCAAGCTGCGCGGCGTCGAGAGCCACGGCATGCTGTGCTCGGCGCGTGAGCTGAAACTCTCAGACGACCACGGAGGGCTGCTGGAACTGGCCTCCGACGCCCCCCTGGGTCAGGACATCCGTGTCGCGTTGAAGCTCGACGATACCTTGTTCACCCTCAAATTGACGCCAAATCTGGCGCATTGTTTGAGCGTCTATGGTGTGGCGCGTGAAGTGGCGGCGTTGACGGGTGCACCTTTGAAAGTACCCGGTTTTCCGTCGGTCAAGGTCAGCAGTGCCGACCAATTGCCGGTGAAAGTCAGCGCGCCTGATTTGTGCGGCCGTTTTTCGGGCCGCGTTATTCGCCATGTCAACACCCAGGCCAACACGCCGCAGTGGATGGTTGATCGGCTGGCACGCTGCGGTCAGCGCAGCGTGACGGCGCTGGTGGATATCTCCAACTACGTGATGTTTGAGTTCGGCCGGCCGTCGCATATTTTCGATCTGGACAAAATCCACGGCGGCCTCGATGTGCGATGGGGCCAACCGGGTGAACAACTCAAGCTGCTCAACGGCAACACCGTCACGGTCGATGAAAAGGTGGGTGTGATTGCAGACGCGCAACAAGTCGAATCACTGGCTGGCATTATGGGCGGTGACGCCACGGCGGTGTCCGACGACACGCAACACGTCTATCTTGAAGCCGCTTTCTGGTGGCCCAAGGCCATTGCTGGCCGGTCGCGCCGCTTTAATTTCGCGACCGATGCCGGTCACCGCTTTGAACGCGGGGTCGATCCGAACCAGACCGTTGAGCACATCGAACGCATCACACAATTGATCATTGACATTTGCGGCACCGCCAACACCGCTTGTGGTCCGATCGACGACTTGCAGGTGAACCTGCCTGTCTTTTCGCCGGTGAAACTGCGCGTGGCGCGTGCCAGCAAGATCATTGGCATGCCGCTCACGCAGGCGCAATGCTCGGACGCACTGACGCGCCTGGGGTTGCCTGTCACACAGGGCGATGGGCTTGTCACGGTGCTGCCGCCCTCGTACCGTTTCGACCTGCAAATTGAAGAAGACCTGATTGAAGAAGTGGCGCGCATGGTGGGATACAACAACTTGCCACACACGCCACCGCTGGCACCCATCACCGCCATGATCCGCCCTGAAGCGCAGCGCAGTCCCTTTGCGCTTCGCCGTGCCATCGCTGCCTTGGGTTACCAGGAGACCATCAATTTCAGTTTTGTGGAGCCGCGTTGGGAGCATGAGTTGGCGGGCAATCCAAACCCGATCAAACTTCTCAATCCGATTGCAAGCCAGATGAGTGTGATGCGCTCGTCTTTGTTGGGTTCGCTGCTCCAGGTCTTGAAGTTCAACCTGGACCGTAAAGCGCAGCGCGTGCGCGTTTTTGAATTGGGCCATGTATTCTTGCGCGATTCGTCGGTTAGAAACACCGATACCTCAGTGGAAGGTTTTCACCAGCCGATGCGGGTGGCCGGGATGGTGTGCGGTAGTGCCCAGACGCTACAGTGGGGAAGCAAAGAGCAGGCAGTCGATTTTTTTGATGTCAAAGGGGATGTAGAAGCTTTGCTGGCACCCCAAAAACCAAGCTTTGAGTCGGCCGAGCATCCGGCAATGCATCCGGGGCGTTGCGCCCGTATTTTGCTGGGGGGCAATGCAATTGGCTTTGTCGGTGAACTCCATCCCAGATGGTTGCAGGATTATGCTTTGACGCAAACACCCGTCATGTTTGAACTCGACCTGGACGCTGTCTTGCAGCGCGTGGTTCCGGTTTTCCAACCGGTGACCAAACAACAAGCCGTCGAGCGCGATATTGCGGTGATGGTGGATGAACAAGTTACATTTGCCGCATTGGTAGACGCTGCTTGGTCCGCACCCACGGCTGGCTTTTTGCGCGATGTCACCGTGTTCGATCTTTACCGACCCAAGCCAGCGCAGGACAAGAATGGCACGCAGGCTGCAAGTTTTGACAAGAGTATGGCGCTGCGACTGACGCTCAATAGCGAAGAGCAGAGCTTGTCTGAGGATCAAATTGATACGACGGTTCAAGCAGTTGTTAGCTCGCTTGTCAGCAAATTGGGCGCCCGGCAGCGCGCCTGAATCATTCCCTTTTTTGCCCGAACAAGATAAGAGGACTAAATGGACATCGCCGTTGAAAATCTGGAAACGCCGGCATTGACCAAAGCGCAATTGGCAGAGCTGCTGTTTGAGCAAATTGGTCTGAACAAGCGTGAATCGAAAGACATGATTGACGCCTTTTTTAACCTGATTTCGAACAGTCTGGTTGAAGGCGTTGATGTCAAGATATCAGGATTTGGAAACTTCCAGATTCGCACCAAGGCACCGCGACCGGGGCGAAATCCACGAACCGGCGAGGCGATCCCGATTCAAGCGCGCCGGGTTGCGACGTTTCATGCCAGCTACAAGCTCAAGGAACAAATTCAGGATGAAGGCGATGTGCCCTCAGTGTTTTCGTCCTGACTTTGGCTGATTTGTTGTTCGCCAGCCAATCGTTGCTTTACATTCAGTGCTTACTTAGAGTAGTCTCCAAGCTTCGTCTCGTACGGCATTGATTTAAATGGAGAAAACTCTCCCCCCCATACCTGCAAAACGTTATTTCACCATCGGTGAGGTGGGCGATTTGTGTGGTGTAAAACCGCATGTGCTTCGGTATTGGGAGCAGGAATTCACGCAACTGCGGCCTATGAAGCGGCGTGGCAACCGCCGCTACTATCAGCACCATGAAGTGCTGATGATCCGTCATATCCGTGACTTGCTTTACGATCAGGGCTTCACCATTAGCGGCGCCCGGAACAAGATGCAGGAGATCCTGCAGGCTGAGCGCGACAAAAAGCACAATGGGGAGGTGTTGCTGGAAGGTGTAGAGGTGATTGAAATCAGCGAATTGGAGCTGGATCACTTCAAAGGCACCCAGTCGGTTGAGTCACCCGATTGCATGTCAGACCGGATGCTGTTCGTGCGACGGGAACTGTTTGAAATTCGTAACCTCCTCTCGCTGACGCACTGAAATCAGCTTGTTTGCCCGGTTATAATTCCCGCTCAGTTCGGTGTGTGGCGCAGCCTGGTAGCGCACTTGCATGGGGTGCAAGGGGTCGAAGGTTCGAATCCTTTCACACCGACCATTAGACAGTCCAAAGGCCTCTAAGTAGCGATACTCAGAGGCCTTTTTCATTAATGAATTTGTTTTTCATCTATATATTAACATAATATACATCGTATGAAGTACGATTAAGCTTAAACTACCAGCTACCCTTGGGCTGGCGGGCCCGGATGACGGCGGCAATCAGCTCGGCAGAATCAGAACGGCTGGCCTTTTGGGCGAAATCAATGGCGGACAAACCCTGCTGATTCTTGAGCATTGGATCGGCGCCGGCTTCAAGCAGCAGTTTCACGGCTGCCGGCGTGCCGTAGTGCGCTGCCATCATCAGAGGCGTTGTGCCATTGGGAGACGCTCCGTCAATGTATGCGTAGTTGTCGAGCAACAAAGTCATGGTCTCGAGATGCCCGTTGGTGGCGGCGTAATGCAGCGGCGCCCAGCCCGGTTTGTTGACATCAGCGCCCTTGTCGATCAGCTGCTGGCAAAACCCGGTCAAACCTTTGAACGCGGCCAGCATGAGCGGACTCTCATCCGTTTCGGTGCGTACTTCAATCTTGGTGTCGGGCCAACTGATCAGAAGCGCAGCCACTTTCAGGGATGATTCCCGAATTGCCAAAATCAGTCCCGGTTCACCCGCAGAATTCAGCGTGTTG
>JADGRK010000154.1 GCA_017880985.1 Rhodoferax sp.
GGGCTAGAAGTCGTTTTGCCATACAGAGGACGGCGCGGTCCCGGCTCAGCAAGGTGGTTTTGTGGGCCACCGCCAGGTCAATGAACTTCTGGTCATCCGGGTCGCTGCAGGTGATGCTGGCTTTGGGGGCGCTGTCCACCAGCGACGCCTGGCCATCAAACTGGGCCAGCACTTGCGCCGCATTGATCTGGTAGACCACCATACGCTGCGCGATTTTGGGGTAGCTCAGCACCCGTACCAGTTCTTCGCGCATGGCGTGGGTCGCAATCCATTGGCGTTGGTGCGATGCCAGCGCACGCTGGAGTGGTTGGCAGGCGGGGTCGTTGAAGACAAAGGCGTCGAGAACGATGTTGGTGTCGAGGACGATCATTTGGCTCGTGCCGAACCGGCCACCATGTCAAAGCGGAACAGGCGGCACTCGATCGGGCCGTTCCACATCGGCACCCGGCGCGATTCTTTCAGGCGCATCTTGCCGGGCAGTTTGAGGTCGGGCGTCAATATCCAGGCGCTCCAGCCGGGATAATTTTTCTTCCAGTGTGTGGCCAACTGGGCAAAAAATTCACCGCCGTCTGCGGTCTGGGGCAGTTCACGCGCACCGAACCGGGCTTGCGGCTCATCGCCCTCGAAGTTGCTGACAGCGTCAACTGTTTTGTGCGATCCTCTGGCCACGCCCGCGATCTCTATGCGTTCACCATAGGGCGGATTGAGCAGCATGACACCGGGCGTCTCGGTCGGTGGCATGCGTTGCAAGGCGTCGCCACCGCGAAACTCGATCACATCAGCGACCCCGGCGCGTTGTGCATTGCGTTGCGCAAAGTCCACCATGCGGTGCGCCACGTCGCTCCCAAAAATAATCGGTTTCTGGCCCGGAGACCTGGTCACCTCAGCGTCATGGGCTTCCTTTTTTATAGCGTCCCAGACGTGACGCTGGAATGGCAGGTATTTCTCGAAGGCAAACCGTCGCAGGCTTCCGGCCGCAATATTGCAGGCTATCTGGGCCGCCTCAATCGCAATCGTGCCACTGCCGCAACAGGGGTCGTACAGCGGCAGCAGGTCAGCCTCGCCGGCCATCCATCCGGTGGCGGCCAGCATGGCGGCGGCCAGCGTTTCCTTCAGCGGTGCCTCGCCCTTGTCTTCGCGCCAGCCGCGCTTGAACAGCGGCTCGCCCGAGGTGTCAATGTAGAGTGAGCAAGTGTCGGTGGTCAGGTGGGTGTAGATGCGCACATCGGGCCACTGGGTGTTGACGTCCGGGCGTACGCCATTGGCCTTGACCCGAAAGCGGTCGCACGCCGCGTCCTTGATCTTGAGCGCAGCAAAATTCAGAGAAGTCAGCGGGCTGTGCTGCGCCGTCACCTCAACCTTGATGCTCTCACGCGGCGTGAACCACGCCTCCCACGCCACCTCACTGGCGGCGCGGTACAAATCCTGCTCGTTGCGGTACTCGGTGAATGAGAGCAGCACCAGCACGCGCTGCGCCAGGCGGCTGTGCAGGTTGAGCAGCATGGCATCGCGCCAGGAACTGCGCAGCGCCACACCGCCGCGCTGCTTTTGCACGCTGTGTTCAGGCAGGCCAGTGATGCGCTGCACTTCTGGTGCCAGATAGTCCTCGACGCCGGCGGCGCAGGGTAAGAAAAGTTGGAGTTGGTTCACAAAGTCTTCCTAATCAGTTGAGGACAGAGCTTGCTCGCCTTGAAATGTTGAGGACAGAGCTTGTTCGCTTCGCGTAACTGCGGTCTGTCCCGCAAGATTCCAGGATACGGTCTGTCCCGCAAGTTTCATAATTCTTTCCTCAAGCTGGCGGGTGCGATGCGCAGGCCCTCGCGGTATTTCGCCACGGTGCGACGAGCGCACTCGATGCCCTGTTCTTTGAGCATCTCGGAAAGCTGGTTGTCGCTGAGTGGCTTGGCCATATTTTCAGCGCCAATAAATTGCTTGATCAGCGCGCGTACTGCCGTGCTGGAGGCATGCCCGCCAGAGTCGGTATCCAGGCCTGAGCCAAAGAAATACTTGAGCTCAAAGGTACCCAACGGCGTTGCCATGTATTTGGCGGTGGTGACGCGGCTGATGGTCGATTCGTGCAGACCGAGCTCATCGGCAATCTCGCGCAGCACCAGCGGGCGCATGGCCAGTTCGCCGTGCGTGAAGAAGTTTTTTTGCCGCTCCACGATGGCCGTGCTGACCCGCAAAATGGTGTCAAAGCGCTGCTGAATGTTCTTGATGAACCAGCGCGCTTCCTGCAAGCGCTGTTGCAGTGCAGCGAAGCTGGCCGCCTCATTGCCGCCGCCCTTGTGTCCTTTGAGGGCATTGGCGTAGATGTCATGCACCCGCAAGCGTGGCATCACCTCGGCATTGAGTTGGACCTGGAACTTTGCCAGCGCACCCTTGCCGACTTTGACCACCAGCACATCGGGCAGCACGATGTTGCGTTCCACATCGACGAAGCGCCGTCCTGGTTTGGGTTCGAGTCGGCCAATCAGCGTGATGGCCTGGCGCACGGCGGCGTCCGTCGCACCGCACAGCAACACCAGGCGCTTGATGTCACGTCGCGCCAGCAACTCCATCGGCTGGGCGCACAGGCGCAGGGCCACGCCCACGATCAACGCCTGGGCCCGGTCCGACTCGCTTTGCAGCAGCGCCTGCAACTGCAAGCTCAGGCATTCAGCCAGATTGCGCGCGCCCACGCCCGTGGGATCAAGACTTTGCAACAGACCGAGCGCAACCGTGAAATGGTGCAACAGTGGGTCAAGCTGCGTCGCATCGTTGCCCGCGAGGTCCGCAGCCAGTGTGCTCAGCGAGTCTTCCAGATAGCCATCGTCGTTGAGCGACTCGATCAAAAAATAGAGTGCAGCGTGATCTTCTTCGCCCAGACGCACTGCCAGCGCCTGGTTGTGCAAATAGCTTTGCAGCGATACCAGACCGCGCGCCATCTCCGCCACGTCGGCATCTTCATCGCCGTTCAGGTTGTTGCCGTGTGCACGAGCCTCGCCACCCCATTCGCTGTCATCGGGAGCGATGGTCGCGCTGCCGTCGCCGTCCCAGTTCTGGCCGTCCTCTTCGATGGCCGGAGTTTCTGTATCGTTTTGGCCTGCAGCCGCTTTTTCTGTTACGTGGCCAGCTACTGAATTCATAGCAAATTCAGCTTCAATGTCGTCCCGGTGAAGAGGCGTGTCGGCTTGAGCCAGGCCAAACTCCTCGCGCACCGAATCATCCTGGCTGCGTTCCAGAAACGGGTTGTCGTCGAGCATCTGATCCACTTCGGCGCTGAGTTCCAGCGTCGAGAGCTGCAACAACCGGATCGACTGTTGTAACTGCGGCGTCAGTGCCAGATGCTGCGAAACCCGTAGCGAGAGACCTTGTTTCACCGAGCTATCACCCAGTCAAGCGTGGGAAGAGGGGCGGCCGCCGCGCCGGGCCGCCCCAAGCAAGACCAGCCCCTCGGGGGGCAGCGCAGTAAACGCAGTGACAAGCGTGGGGGCACATCGGCTTACATCCTAAAGTGTTCACCGAGATACACCCGACGCACTTCAACGTCGTTGACGATCTCGGCCGGCGTGCCCTGGGCCAGCACGCTGCCATCACTGATGATGTAGGCGTGATCGCAAATACCCAGCGTTTCGCGCACGTTGTGGTCGGTGATCAAGACGCCGATGCCACGCCCTTTGAGAAAACTGATGATGCGCTGGATCTCGATCACGGCAATCGGATCAATGCCGGCAAACGGCTCGTCAAGCAAAATGAAACGTGGCTGGGTCGCCAGCGCGCGTGCGATTTCGACGCGTCGGCGCTCACCGCCGGACAGGGCCAGCGCCGGGGTTTCGCGCAGGTGTTCGACCCGCAGGTCCTGCAACAGGGCGGTCAGGCGCTTTTCGATCTCTGCCTTGCTCAGTGGCTTTCCCGACTCGTCGTGCTGCAACTCCAGTACCGCGCGCACGTTCTCTTCAACGTTCAATTTACGAAAAATGGAAGCTTCCTGCGGCAGGTAACTCAGGCCGAGGCGCGCGCGCCGGTGGATCGGCATGTGTTCAATCGACTGGCCGTCGATGCTGATGTCACCGGCGCTGGCGTGCACCAAGCCAACGATCATGTAGAAGGTTGTGGTCTTGCCAGCGCCGTTGGGACCGAGCAGGCCGACCACCTCACCCTTGCAGACCGCCAGCGACACGTCCTTGACGGCTTTGCGACTGCCATAGAACTTCTGCAGGTGACGGACTTCGAGACGACTGTCGCATTGGGCTGCATGAATGCGCGATGGCGTTTCGCGAACCCGCGCTTCATCGTTCATTTTTTCTCCCCACCCAGGGTCGTGCTGGAGCGTAGCGCAGGCATCACCCCAGGTGCTGGCGCCGACGCGGCTTTGGCGGGATTCGTTGCGGCCGGCGTGCCGGCGTCCGATTGGGGTGTCAGCATGGCCCGCACCCGCCCGCCTGTTGCGCCTGCGCCCGGGGCGGGTGCGCCGTCAATGCTGAAAACGTCGGTGCGATTGTTGTAAAGGATGACCGCGCCGCTGAGCTCGTCGCTCAACGTGGCACCACGGAAGCGACGCAACCGGGCTTGGTTGGCAAACTTCACGGTGTCGGCCCGGCTGTCGTATTCGATCGTTTCGCCTTCGCCCTCAATGAATTCGTCCAGACCTTCGCGCTTCTGCCGGAAAAACGCGAGCTTGCCCGGTTCTGCACTGACCACGCCAAATTGGTTACCTTCGGGGTCCTGGCGTACGTCAATCCTGGCACCCCGGATCAGGATGCTGCCTTTGGTCAAAACCACGCGGCCGGTGAAGACACTGGTCTGCTTCGAATCATCGTAGCGCAAGGCATCGGCTTCGACATTCATGGGCTTGTTGCGGTCGGCTTTTTCTGCGCGCGCGATCCCCCCGCAGAGGGTCAAGGCTGCGATCAAAAGCAGGGAGAGCGGTGAGGATTTCATAAAGGCACGAATCTTGCTGTAATTGTTGCCTTTTGATTGTAGCGAGCGCCAGCGGCATATTCGCCACTGACTGCGCAATGAACGCTTTCAGTGCAGCCCGCAACCAGCCGACCGACTGGTCAGCCAGTCCAAATCAATGGCCGCTGCGCACTTGTGAGATCAGAAACTCAACCACCTGGAGTGCTCGCTCCATACTTTTGGCTCTATCACCGTCGGTATAGAAACGTCCGGCCACGCCGAGCGCAGGAACGCCCTCGACGTTGTAGGCGTTTTGCAACTGGGTGGCACGCGACGCCTTGGTGGAGGCTGAAAACGAGTTGAACTGTTCCATGAACTTGGCTTTGTCCACGCCCTGCTTGGCAATCCAATCGGCGATTTGGCTGGCGTTGGAGAGATTTTGTTTCTCGAGATGAATGGCTGCGAACACTTTGCCATGCAGTTTGTCGAGCAAACCCATCGCCTCCAACGCATAAAAGAGGCGCTGCTGGGGGCCAAAATCGTCGCGGAAAGAGACCGGCACCCGCCGCACCATGACGTCTTTGGGAACGCGTTTGCTCCAGGCTTCGAAGCTGGGCTCGAACGCATTGCAGTGCGGGCAGCTATACCAAAAAAACTCAACCACCTCAATTTTGCCAGCCGGCGCCTCCACTGCCGCGGGTTTGTCAATCACCAAATAGTCGCTGCCGGCTATAGGCGGTTTGCCCTGAGCCAGTGCCAACGGTGCTACCAAAGCCGAGCCGGCAATGGCCGCACCACAAGCCAGGGAAAAATCACGACGCTTCATCTTCAATCACTCCATTTAAAATAATCTGATCAGGATCATCAGAAAAAGTTCTCTACCCCAGCCTGCTATCGCTGCACCCGCACCAAGGCGGTTTCCAGACCGGCGGCGTCGAGCCTTGCCTTGGTCTTGTCGGCCTCTTCTTTTTTGTCGAAGGGACCCACGCGCACCCGAAACACCGCTCTGCCTGACTGTTCGCGTTCGCTGACCTTGGCTTCCACACCACTCAGGGTCAACCTGGCACGCTGGCTTTCGGCGTCTTCGGGGGTGCGAAATGCGCCCACTTGCACAAAATAATTGAACGGCTCGGTCGCTGCATTGGCGGCGCGCGCCTTGGCCAGATCACCCAATGGATCAGCCGTGACGGCGGGCTTGAGTTCAGCTTTCGATTCGGGACCGGCGATGGTAACGACGCCGGACGTCGAGGCTGACGCGGCCGATGCCGACAACACCGGCTTGGCCGGATTCTTGCCATACAAGGGCGCGTTGGGGTCCCAGTTCTTGTTCTTTTGAATCTCTGCCGCATCCTGACCGGCACTGCGGGTTTGCCCCTTGTTGACAAACGGGATGGGTACCTTGGTGACATAAACCGCCACCGCCAGCGCCGCCGCCAAGCCGACCACGACTCCAATGATG
>JADGRK010000155.1 GCA_017880985.1 Rhodoferax sp.
ACAATCACGCGTTCGAGGTCTTTGGGTTTGACTGCCTCAATGGCGACCGCTGTGTCGATGGTGGCTTTGAGCAGCAGTTCCAGGCCTTCTTCGCCCAGGGCGCGACGGAAGCGTCCAATTTGTGTGGCATCGCATGGCAGGCGGTGCTCGTAGTAGTCCATGCCACTGAAGAACTGCCACAGGATGTTCTCGCTCCAGCGCATCACAAGTTCTTCGTCGCTGAGATTGAAGCTGTGTTTGAGGTAGAGCAGGCTGGTCATCAGGCGAATGGCGAGCTTGGGTCGTCCGGCGTTGCTGCGACCTGCGCCCGTCAATGTTTCGGTAGTGCCAAACATGTCCTGGTCTTTGAGGATTTGGCCGGTTCGATTCTGACGCTCGAACTTCGTCGATATCGCTGTTTCGATCTGGCTCCATGGCAGCCGAGTTGCCAGCACGGCCAAGGGATCGGTCAAATTGATCATGGCGTCAATTCGGTTGCGAAAAAAGTCTAACGGTTGCATATCCAATTCCCTCAGAAAGTATCTCTATCATTAACGTTTTTTGAGGGATTTGGTGGACACAATTTATACAAAAAAGCTAGTGTTCATGCGGGTTAGCGGGGTTTTGCAGGGCCGACTATTTACCAACATTGCACTGCATGATCGCATAAGTTGTTGATTTACGTGGATCGACAAAAAGGGGATGCCGTTGATCTTTCCACTGGCGCGCCACTAAACATTCCACTTTGCCGGTTTTGCGCCGCTTAACTTTCAATTTTTCCGTATCCGCCCACACCGAACCCCCGGTGCGGCGCCTAAATGGGCTGAAAGGACAGGGCTTTAAGTGGCGTCGGTGTTGAGGCCGATGTCAGAATGACCAGATTAGCGTACTTGTGCCGATCGCGGATTGACCAAACCTTGACCTCCTGCAAGACATGGCCTGTCCCATTTATCCTCGGATTTGCCTGGTCAGAGTATTTTCGGCACACATAGTCAATTTGACGTCGGCGCCAACAATCTTGAGCATCCACGAATCAAATATCGGGTGAATTGCGGGGCGATCAGGCAACTGTCGTGCCCTGCGCCAGAAATCTCTCTACCAGTCGCGTCCAGTACGCCGCGCCAACCATCAGGTTGCCATCATCGAAATCGTACTTCGCGTTGTGCAGCATGGGAGCGCTTTCGCCATTCCCCAATCGCAAGAAGCAGCCGGGCTTGTGCTGCAGGTAGTACGCAAAATCTTCACTGCCAGTGACAGGTCCAAACGGCGCGATGGTACGCGCCTGACCCACCAGCTCTCTGGCCACGTCTAGCGCAAACGCCGTTTCTGCGTCACTGTTGACCACCACTGGATACCCTTGCTGATAATCTATGTCCACCGTCCCGCCATAGCCTTGCACATGCAGCGTGACCAGTTCAGTGATGCGCTCGCGCAGCTTGTCACGCACCTCGGCGCTGAAAGAGCGAACACTCAAACTCATCTTGGCGTTCTCGGGGATGACGTTGGATGCGATGCCGGCATTGAGCGTGCCGATGGTAATGATGGCTGTCTGCGTGGGGTCGATGTTGCGCGACACCACGGTTTGCAGCGCCATTACCAGGCTACCGGCTATCAGCACCGGGTCCACCGTCAAGTGCGGGCGCGCGGCATGGCCACCACGGCCATGAATGGTAATGACCACCGTGTCGGACGCCGACATGAAAGGCCCGCCGCCAAACATGAAGGTGCCCACCGGGTAGCCGGGGTGATTGTGCAATCCAAAGATGGCGTCGCACGGGAAGCGTTCAAAGAGCCCGTCTGCAATCATGCGTTGGGCGCCGCTATTGCGCCCCGCTTCTTCCGCCGGCTGGAAAACCAGGTTGACCGTGCCCGAGAAGTTGCGCGTCTTGGCCAGTTGCCGCGCGGCGCCCAGCAGCATCGTCGTGTGGCCGTCGTGGCCGCAGGCATGCATGGCGCCCGCATGGCGGCTGGCGTGGGGGGCAGTGTTTTCTTCCAGGATGGGCAGCGCGTCCATGTCGGCGCGTACGCTCACGCTACGCGTGCCGTTGCCCTGTTTGAGTCTGCCGACCAGTCCGTGGCCACCAATGTTGCGGGTGACTTCATAACCCCACTCGGTCAGGCGCGTGGCCACCAGTTCTGATGTGGCAATTTCCTTGAAGGAGAGCTCGGGGTTTTGGTGCAGATGGTGGCGGATTTGAGTCAGGAAGTCTTGGGAGTCGGCCAGATCGGCCACCTGGCAATAGCTGGTATAGCGAGCGTTCATGGCGGGAATTCCTTATGGCTTTTCAAAATCAGACGTCGTGCGGCGTATCGCCAGCGCCCATGTCCCAATAGAGGCCGGTCATGATGCTTAAGCCCTCACGCAGGATCGCCGGCGGCAGGTGTTCATTGGGCGCGTGTTGCGAGCAGCCGGGGTAGGAATGCGGCACCCACACCGTGCGCAGGCCCAGTATGTCGGTAAAGATGTCGTTGGGCAGCGAGCCGCCGAGGTTGGGCAGCACGGCGGGTGTTTTTCCGCTGGTCTGGGCAATCGATGCCACCGCCCATTTGACCCAGGCGTCATCGGGGTCAATGCGGGTGGCGTGGAACATCTCGTCGCGCACCGTCTCGATCTTCACCATGGAAAATCCCAGGCGGTCAAGGTGACGGCGCAACGCGGGCAGGATGTCATCGGGGTTGGGCCCGACCACAAAACGCAACTGGCAGCGCGCCCAGGCGCGTGGCGGAATTGCATTGACAGGTGTCTCGGGGTTGCCGGTCTTGTATGCCAGCACTTCAAACGAGCACCAGCCGAAAACACGCTCGGCCGGACTCAGTCCGGGCTCACCCCAGCCGGGCTCGATGGCGGGGCCGTCGGCACCACCGTCCACTTCGCAGTCGGCCAACGCGCGGCGCACTGATGGAGGTAATTCAGTGGGCACCCATTCAGGAATACGAATCTGCCCGGTGCTTGAGACGATGCTGGCAATGGCGTGAGCCAGTTGAATGCCAGGGTTTGAAATCAGGCCACCCCAGTTGCCCGAGTGATGGCCGCCTTTGCGCGCTTCGATCGTCAGGTCAAAATTGAGGCTGCCGCGCGAGCCAAGGAAAACCGTGGGCCGCTGCGCACTGAGTCGCGGCCCGTCGGAGGCCACCATCACATCGGCATGAAACAGTTCCTGGTGCGCTTCGCACAGTTCGCGCAGACCGGGTGAACCGACCTCTTCACCCATCTCGATCAGGTATTTTGCGTTGAAACCGAGCTTGCCGCGAGCCTTCAGCACATTGGCCATGGCCTGCATATTGACCGAGTGCTGGCCCTTGTTGTCGGCAATGCCACGGCCATACCAGCGGCCATCGCGCTCCGTCAGCGTCCAGGGGGACAGGCCCTCCTTCCACTCGGCGTCCAGGCCACGAATGACATCACCATGACCGTAGCCGAACACGGTGGGCAAGCTGACGTCTTCAATGCGCTGCGCGAACAAAAAAGGAGTCTTGGCCTTGGCATGTGTCAGTGTCTGGCAACTGAAGCCCATCGCTTCAAACGCGGGGCGCATCTCGGCGTCAAGGTAATTGGTAAGCATCGCGCCACGCTCGGGGTTCTGGCTCTCCGTGGGGATGCCAACACGGCGTGCCAATGTTTTCTGGAACTCGCCCGAATCAAATTGCGATTGTGCTTGTTCAATAGCTTCTAAACGGTTCATGGTACGGGTCTTCTGGTTGGTGGTGACGTTGATGGATACAGATGGCAAGAGACGGAACCGGCAGCACCCGGGCTGAGTACCGGCACCACGCTGGTGCAGTGCGGCAGTCGCTGCGGACAACGGGGATGAAATGGACAACCGGTGGGCAGGTTGAGCGGATCAGGAAAGGCCAGACCCAAGCCGGTTTCCGGAATGCCGAGTCCGGGCTCGGGTGTCAGGACGGATGCCAGCAAAGCCTGCGTGTAAGGGTGGCGCGGCTGCTTGAATAGGATGGCGGTGCTGGCTTGTTCCACCACCTTGCCGAGGTACATCACCGCGACTTGCGTTGCCATATGTTCTACCACAGCGAGGTTGTGACTGATGAAGACATAGGTCAAATTGAACTCGCGGCGCAGGTCCAGCAGAAGGTTCAGGATTTGCGCCTGCACCGATACATCAAGTGCCGAAGTGGGCTCGTCGCAGATCACGATTTCAGGGCGCATGACCAGCGCGCGCGCAATCGCTACCCGCTGGCGCTGGCCGCCTGACAACTGGCCCGGCGTGGTGTCGGCCTGGCGCGCCGACAGGCCCATGCGCTCGAGCATGTCGATCGCCTTGACACGGCGCTCTGCAGACGTGCCAACACCCTGCACCTCCAGCGGCAGCGCCACGATGGAAGCGATGCTGCGCCGCGGGTTCAGCGATGAATAAGGGTCTTGAAACACCGGCTGCACGCGTGCAGCCAACTGGCTGCGCCCGAGCGTACGAATGTCTGCACCGTCGAGCGTGACAGTCCCGGTAGTCGGCAATGTGAGACCCAGCAGCATGCGCGCCAGTGTGGATTTGCCACAACCCGATTCGCCTACGATACCAAGCACCTCGCCCTTGTTGATGACAAGGTCAACGCCGTTGACTGCATGCAAGTTGCGACGCGGCTGGAAGAAGCCCCCGCCAATCGTGAACGAGCGCGTCAGCGCGTGCGCTTGCAGAAGAGCGCTCATGCTGGCAACTCCGACAGAATGCAGCGCCAGCTTTGACCCACTGACGAACTTTGCATTGGCACCGTCTGCGCACACGTCGCTTGCGCAAACTGGCAGCGGTCCCGAAAACCGCAGCCCTGAAAATCGCCGATCAAAGACGGCACCACGCCGGCAATGGCACCCAGCTTTTCACCTGGCGCAGTACGTCCGGGGATCGGAATGCAGCGCAGCAAACCTCGCGTGTAAGGGTGGTGTGGTGTGGCAAACAATTCACGCGCCGACCCCTCGTTCACGAATTCACCAGCATACATGACGGCCACACGGTGGGCAATGCGTGCCACCACGCCGAGATCGTGCGTGATCAGCACCATCGCGATGCCAAGCTCCTGCTGTAGATCGGCCAACAGCCGCAGGATCTGCGCTTGAATGGTGACGTCCAGTGCCGTGCTAGGCTCGTCAGCAATCAACAGTTCTGGCCCGCACATCAGGGCCATTGCAATCATCACGCGCTGACGCAGGCCACCCGAAAGCTGATGCGGGTACTGGCCCATGCGCTCGGCAGCAGAGGCGATGCCGACTTTGCCCAGAAGCTCAACCGCACGATCGCGCGCTTGCGCCTGATTGTTCTTGCGATGATGAAGATAGGGCTCCATCAGTTGGTCACCAATGGTGTAGGCCGGGTTCAGCGCGGTCATCGGTTCCTGGAAAATCATGGCCATTTTGTTGCCGCGCAGGTTGTTGATCCGCTTCGGGCTGGCTTGGCCGAGGTCTTCCTCCAGGAAGGAAAATCGTCGTGTACTGCGCCGCGCCAACTTTGGCAACAGGCTCATGAGCGCCAAGGAGGTCATGGATTTGCCACAACCCGATTCGCCCACGATGCAAAGCGTTTCACCGCGACGTACCTGAAACGACACGTCACGCACGGCATGCAGCGTGCCCTGTGCCGTGGCAATATCCACCGACAAGCCCTGCACGTCCAGAACAATGTCATTCAAGTTTTTCGTGGTACTCACGACCGGCCCTGCGGTGCCAACACATCATGCAAACCATCGCCTGCCAGGTTGATTGCAAAGATCAGAAGCGCCAGCGCGGCACCGGGAATAGCGATCAGCCAGAACGAAAAAAACATGTAGGCCTTCGCTTCGGAGATCATCAAGCCCCACGACGGCAACGGCGGCTGCACCCCCAGCCCCAGAAAAGACAGCGCCGCCTCCAACAGGATGGCGCTGGCGGCTTCCAGTGTCGCGACCACGATGAGCTGGGGCATTACATTGGGCAGCACCTCACCCAGCAAAATGCGTCGAGTTGACGCGCCCGCCGCCTGCGCGGCTGCCACGTAGTCAAGCGAGCGAACCTGCTGCGTGGCACTGCGCATGACCACCGCAAAGCGATCCCATTTGAGCAAGCCCAGCACGAGAATAACGACCCAGAGTGAACCGCCGATCATGGCGACGGTCGCCAACGCAACCAGAATGACGGGCATGGACAGCCGCGTTGTCACCAGAAACGTCACCAGCATGTCGGTCTTGCCGCCAAAATAACCTGCCAGCATGCCCATGGTCGTGCCAATCAGCCCGGAAATGACCGCCACGCTGATGCCGATCAGCAGCGAAATACGCGCGCCATAGAGCATGCGCGAGAAGTAGTCCCGCCCCAGCGGGTCGGTGCCCAGCAGGTGC
>JADGRK010000156.1 GCA_017880985.1 Rhodoferax sp.
CTGTGAATCGGTGAAGCGGCACTTTCGCGCACTGTCGATCAATACGCAAACGACGCCGTTCACGGTGGTCGGTATTGGGGACATGTCGGGTGACGTTTTTGGCAACGGCATGCTGCTGTCCGAATACATCAAGCTGGTGGTGGCGTTTGATCATCGCCACATCTTTATCGACCCCACACCTGATATGGCACGCTCCCTGGTGGAGCGGCGGCGCCTGTTTGAACTGCCGCGCTCAAGTTGGGATGATTTTGACAAGAACCTGATTTCCGAGGGCGGCGGCGTCTATTCCCGCAGCGCCAAGTCGATCAAACTCTCGCCCCAGGCGCGCGCCGTGATTGGCATTGAGGTCGAGCAACTTGCGCCTACAGAGCTGCTGCATGCCATTTTGCAAGCACCGGTGGACCTGATCTATAACGGCGGCATCGGTACCTACGTGAAGGCTGCCTACGAGACCCACACTCAGGCAGGTGACAAGGCGGGCGATGCTTTCCGCGTCAATGGCGGCGAGTTGCGTTGCAAGGTGCTGGTCGAAGGCGGCAACCTGGGTTGCACGCAGAATGGCCGTGTCGAGTTCGCGCAAAAAGGCGGCCTGATCTACACCGACGCGATCGACAACTCGGCCGGTGTCGATTGCTCCGACCATGAGGTCAACATCAAGATTTTGCTGGACCGGATCGTGGAAGCGGGCGATTTGACGCTCAAGCAGCGCAACGATCTGCTGGCCTCCATGACGGATGAAGTGGGTCAGCTGGTGCTGGCTGACAATTACTACCAAACTCAGGCGCTGGACATTGCCTGCCACCGCCCACTGTATGTCCTTGACGGTCAGCAGCGCCTGATGCAATGGCTTGAAGGTGCGGGACATTTGAACCGTGCCATCGAGTTCCTGCCCAATGACGAGGAAATTGCCCGGCGTCGCGCCCGCAAGATGGGACTGACCGCTCCGGAGGGTGCGGTGGTTCTGGCCTACGCCAAGATGTCGGTGTTTGACGAGCTGGTGGCGAGCAACCTGCCCGATGACCCTTACTTCAGTCGGGCGTTGAAAGCCTACTTTCCCAAGGTTCTGTCTGAAAAATTTGGCGACGCTATTGCCAGACATCCGCTCAAGCGCGAGATCATCGCGACCTTTGTTGCCAACACGATGCTCAACCGCACCGGTGCCACGTTTGTGAACTTCCTTGCGGCTGAGGCCGCAGCGACGACGGCCGATGTGGTGCGCGCCTACACGCTGGCTCGTGAGATCTTCGATCTCGAACCTCTTTGGGATCAGATCGACGCGCTCGACTACCGTGTCTCGACTTCGTTGCAGCTTGATCTGTTAAGCAAGCTCATCGCCATCACGCAACGCGCCTCCCGCTGGATGCTGCGGGTGCGTTCAACCGGCGCCGACTTGCCTTCGCTGATTCAGCGCTACCAGCCCGGCGCGCGCGAGCTTCGCAGCAACCTGGATCACTGGTTACCTGTAAAAGCCAACGCAGGCTGGCAGCAGGCCGCCCAGACCCTGGTCAAGGCCGGTGTGGAGCAGGAGCTGGCGCAAAACCTGACGGCTTTGGAGTTTATCTTCCCGGCGCTTGACCTGGTGGATTTGGCGCAAGGCGCGAACACCGGTCTGGAGCAAGCCGCGCGCGCTTATTTTGGTGTCGATGGTGAGCTCGGCCTGACTGCCTGGCGCACCGAGATCAACCGGCTGCCGACCGATACGTTGTGGCAAACCCAGGCGCGCGGTAGTGCGCGTGACGATGTCTATTCGATTGCCTGCCAGATCACCCGTGGGCTGCTGTCCCGCTCTGAAAGTGTGTCTGACTGGTCGGCCCAGCATGAATCAGCAATTACACGTCTGTGCAAACTGTTGCAGAACATTGGCACACAGAGCGCAGACCTGGCGCCGATATCGGTGGCGCTGCGCGAACTGCGCCATCTGGCCTGAGCTCGGGTGTTTGGAGTCCCCACTGCGGGGTCCGCAAATCCCTCGTCTTAAGCCTGATGTGAAAGTGAAAATATCCTTGCATATTGTTCATTTAATAGTCAAAATGCAATGATGATAGAAAACAACTTCAGCCATGTCCAAACTGCAGAGTTTCCCCGCGCGCTGCTGAAGTCAGCCGTCGAAAAAATGGCTTTTTCACCTGCGGTCGTACTTCTTGGCCCTCGGCAAGTTGGCAAGACCACGCTGGCACGGCAAATTGCGGCCACTTATCCCAACGCCATCAGTCTGGATTTGCAGTTGGCGGGTGACCGCGAAAAGCTCACCGAAGGCAGCGGCTTTTTGCAAGCCCACCGGGACAAGCTGCTGGTGCTGGACGAAGTGCAATACGTGCCTGAAGTGTTTGCGCAGTTGCGCCCGGAAATTGATGCCCTGCGCAAACCCGGACGTTTTCTGCTGTTGGGCTCGGCATCGGGGCGCTTGCTACAGCAAAGCTCAGAGTCACTGGCCGGACGCGCCAGTTACCTGGAACTCACGCCCCTGCAGGTCGGTGAAGTCATGGCAACTGGCGAAGGTGCGCCAGCGGATTTGCTCACACTGCAAAAACTCTGGCTGCGCGGCGGTTTTCCTGTCAGCTACACGGCCCCCACCGACGCGCTGTCTTTCTCGTGGCGAACTGATTTTGTTGCCACTTTTTTGAACCGCGATATTCGCGAACTCGGTGTCAATGTGCCGGCGCAAACGCTGCACCGGTTTTGGCGCATGACGGCCCATTTACATGGGTCGCTGTTCAATGCCTCCAACCTGGCCGCATCCCTGGGTGGCATCTCGCACACCACGGTCGCACGCTACCTCGACTCACTGGTGGACACCATGATGCTGCGCCGCCTGGAGCCGCATTTTGTCAATATCGGCAAACGTCTGGTGAAGTCGCCCAAGGTGTACGTGCGCGACAGCGGTTTGCTGCACGCCCTCCTCAATTTGCCTGATGTGAACAGCCTGATCGGTCACCCCATGGCGGGACCGTCGTGGGAGGGCTTCATCGTCGAGCAGATTTGCGCGTTGCTGCCTAAAGGGGCTGATGTGAGCTTTTACCGCACTGCGGCGGGTGCTGAGTTGGACGTGGTGGTGGAGTTGGGCAGCAAAAAATACGGGTTCGAGATCAAGTTTTCCAGTGCCCCAAAGGTGAGCCGTGGCTTTTGGCAGGCCTGTCAGGACATCAAGCTTGACCATGCTTACGTGGTGGCACCGGTGCCCCAGGGTTGGCCCCTGAAATCAGATCAGCGTTACAGCGTGGATGTGATTTCGCCACTTCAATTGCCTCGCGCTTTGATGCGGTGACTCCTGCTGGCTCAGTGGCCACCTTTGACCGGTCAATTCAGGATGCTCCAGACCATGGCGATTCCCAGGCCCCACAGATCGACGCCAGACGCGGCGTCCGCAGTCAACAAGTTACCGCCACTGGCCTTCGCCTCGCGCTCGGCCCGCAGGCGGTCACGCTCCACCATCACCAGCGCATCGGCCAGCTCAGGAATTTTGATCGCACCCGCGCTGGTGGCGGCCTTGGCGTAACCCTGCAGGGCCTGCTCCACCGCTTTCGGGTCAAGCAGCGAAAACGCTGAACGGCAGTGCCGGCAGTCCATCTTCAGCGCCAGTGGCTGACGCGCCGCGTCCCGGTGGGCATGCAGCAGCCGAAACAGTTCCACCACCGCAGCGGGCGAGAGCTTCAGGTTCTCCTGCGGGTCAAACCAGATGCCGTGGCAGGAGAAACACAAGTCCAACTCGAGCGTGCCATCCGCGAGGCTGGCCAGCGTGTGGGCCTCCATGGGGGCTTGGCAGGAGGGGCATTTAGAGCTGGACGACGTGGCTATTGATGCTACAGGTTGAGGTCGTTTCAATTACAGTGCCGATCTTACCGACGCAAACAGCGGCAAAAAATGGCCAACCGCGGCTAGCTTTGGTTGGCCACCACCTCGACAGCCTCGCGTCCATGCGGCTCAGTTACACATTGAACTGCAATGCCGCCAGTCCCGCATAAACACCGCCACGTGCCACCAACTGAGTATGGGTGCCTTGCTCCACCAATCGACCGTGATCGAGCACCACGATGTGGTCGGCCCGGGTCACGGTGGCCAGACGGTGCGCAATCACCAGCGTGGTGCGGCCTTGCATGGCACGCTCCAGTGCTTGTTGCACCATGCGCTCGCTCTCGGCGTCGAGCGCGCTGGTGGCCTCATCGAGCAGCAGCAGCGGTGGGTTCTTCAGCATGGCGCGGGCAATCGCAATCCGTTGGCGTTGGCCACCGCTCAGGCGCACGCCGCGCTCGCCCAGATAGGTGTCGTAGCCTTGCGGCAAGGCGATGATAAATTCGTCGGCAAAAGCGGCTTGCGCCGCCGCTTTGACCTCGGCGTCGCTGGCCTCTGGTTTGCCGTAGCGGATGTTCTCCAGCGCGCTGCTGGAGAAGATCACTGCGTCTTGCGGCACGATGCCGATGCGCTGGCGCAGGTCGTGCAAAGACAGCTCTCGTGTAGCCACACCGTCGAGCACGATCCGTCCTGCGGCCGGGTCGTAAAAGCGCAGCAGCAATTGAAACACGGTGCTCTTGCCCGCGCCGCTGGGACCGACCAGGGCCACGGTCTGGCCCGGCTGCACCTCCAGCGAGAACTCGGTCAGTGCTGCCTGATTCGGACGGGATGGATAGTGGAAAGTAATTGCTTCCAATTTAATAGCGCTTCCCGCAAACTGCACGGGTGCCAGCGCCGGATTTAAGGGTGAAGTGATAGGCGACTGGCTAGCCAGCAACTCCATCAGCCGCTCGGTGGCACCGGCGGCGCGCAGCAAGTCGCCATAGACCTCGCCCAGAATCGCAAAGGCGCTGGCCAGAATGATGACGTAGAGCACCGTCTGGCCCAGGTCGCCGGCACTGATGCGCCCGGCCATCACCGCTTGCGTGCCCTGGTACAAGCCCCACAAGAGGGCGGCCGAAGTGGCAATGATGATGAACGCCACCAGTACCGAGCGCGCCTTGGTGCGTTTGACCGCGGTTTCAAAAGCGCTGTCGGTCGAGGCATTGAAGCGCGCGGATTCACGCGCCTCGGCGGTGTAGCTCTGCACCACGGGAATCGCGTTGAGCACCTCGGCGGCAATGGCGCTGGAATCCGCCACCCGGTCTTGACTCGCGCGCGAGAGCTTGCGCACGCGTCGGCCAAACCACAGACTTGGGACCACGATCAGCACCAGCACGCCCAACACCTGAAACATCACATAGGGGTTGGTCCAGATCAGCATGCCCAGGGCGCCGATGCCCATCACGGTATTGCGCAGGCCCATACTCAGCGACGAGCCCACGACGGTCTGCACCAGCGTGGTGTCGGCTGACAGGCGCGACAGGACTTCGCCGGTCTGAGTGGTCTCGAAAAATTCGGGGCTTTGCTGCAACACATGGCCATAAACCGCGTTGCGCAAGTCGGCGGTGACACGCTCACCGAGCCAACTTACCATGTAGAAACGCCCGGCGGAAAACAGGCCGAGCGCCACCGCCACCCCAAACAGGGCGACAAAGTGTTCACGCAAAGCCATCATCTGCGCGCCCTTGTCTGCCTGCACCAGTCCGCCGTCGATCAGGTAGCGCAGCGCTACCGGAAATGCCAGCGTGGCGACTGCGGCCAGCACCAAAAACAACAGTGCCAGCGCAATGCGAACACGATAGGGTACAAGAAACGGCATCAAGCCCGACAGCGAACGCGGCGAGGCTTTGAGGGGGGTGGGCTTGGGCATAAACCGGAGTTTAGCCAAAAAGCGCATAAACCTTTGCTACGCCAAACAAAGCCTTGACATTGATTGCCTAAGCAAATAATATCCACGCCCTTATGAACCCGTTGCGAACATCTGTTAAGTCCGACCCAGCGCGCGCTGCGGCGGCTGGTGCTGAGCCCGCCCGCGAGGCCGGTGCCGCCATCGAGTTTTATTGCGCCGATGGCTACAACCCCGAGGAGAGCATTGGCTATTTGATGCGGCGCGTGCTGGTCCTGGTGGCGCAAGAAGTCGAGCGTCAACTCGAAACCAGTGACCTGACCAATGCGCAATGGGTACCGTTGTTCAAGCTCTCCATGGGCAAGGTGTCCACCGTGGCCGAGCTGGCGCGCGAATGCCATCTGGACGGCGGTGCCATGACCCGGCTGCTCGACCGTCTCGAAGCCAAGGGGCTGTGCCGCCGGGTGCGCTCGCTGGCGGATCGGCGCGTCGTCAATATCGAGATGACCGAGGCGGGGCGCGCGGCGGCAGAGGGCATTCCCGCCGTGCTGAGCCGGGTGCAAAACGCTCATCTGGCGGGGTTCTCAGTGGAA
>JADGRK010000157.1 GCA_017880985.1 Rhodoferax sp.
TCCACCTTTGTCAACGTGCAAAGCCTGCAAGACCTGGAACGCGAGCCGGTGCTGGAAATCCACGCCACTGACGCCGCCGCACGCGGCATTGCCAGCGGCGACACGGTGCGGGTTTTCAATCAACGCGGGGTCTATCGCTGCAAGGCGGAAATATCAATGCGCGCCCGACCCGGTGTCGTCAACGGCCTGGGCGTCTGGTGGCGCAAACTCGGGCTTGACGGCAGCAACGTGAACCAGGTGACGAGTCAAAAGCTGACCGACCTGGGCGCAGGGCCGACGTTTTACGATTGTCTGGTGCAGGTCGCTGCTGATCGATAGTTTCAGTTGCCCGCCCTCGCGCCGCAGCAGCGCTTGGCTTTCCATCGACAGCACACAGCGGTACAGCGCCTCGTGGCTCACAGCCAGTTCGGTGGCCAAAGATTTCACACCCGAGCCAATCGGGTAGCTTCCCTGATGTCCTTCGGTCTCTATCAGGTGCATCAAACGGTCTTGCACCCTGTTCAGGGACAGGCGCTCGCACTGTAGCCGCAGCCGCCTCACCTCCTGGTTGAGCATGCTGATCCAGCGCGTTGAAAACGCCGGGTCGCTGGCCATGGCGGCCTGAATGTCGCGAATCGACAGGCGCGTGATCTCGGACGCGATCACCACTTTGCCATCGCAGTGGTAACGCGCCGACTGCAGGCTGGCTTCGCCGACAAACCCGTGCCGGGTGCGCTGCAAAACAAGCGCGTTGCCGTGGATGCCCGGGCGTTCAAGCACCACTTCGCCGTGACCAATGAAAAACATGTCAACCGGTTTGTCACCCGCCGTAAATAAGCGCGCGCCCTTTTTGTAGACCGCCGTTTCGCACCGGGCCTGCAAAGCGACTGGCAACAGCGCCGCCAATTTCTGCTGAACCTGCGTGAAGGATGAATCCATATGATTTCAATCATACCGAGTGTCCGGCGTTCTCAACCATACTGGCGTCCCCAATCACCCCGCATGGCGCGATGAACAACAGCATTTTTCAATTTGGCCAGCAGCGCCCGGAGTATGCCGTTCCGGTGCTCAACGAGCGTGCGGTGCGCGCCAGCGCCGGCATTTTGTTTTTCTTTGCCATCGTGGCGTTCATGAACGCCTGGCTGACGGGCAACTTTCAACCGACGCGGGTTTTTGTGGTGGCATTTCTGGTGGACTTTGCCGTCCGTATTTTCATCAATCCCCGCTTTGCCCCGAGCCTGATCCTCGGCCAGTGGATGGTGCGACCGCAGCAGCCTGAGTATGTCGGGGCAGCGCAAAAACGCTTTGCCTGGGCAATAGGTTTTGTGTTGGCCCTGACCATGTTGTACCTGGTGGTGCTTAACAATGTGATCGGTCCCGTCAACCTGATCGTTTGTTCCCTCTGCCTGATTCTGCTGTTTTTTGAAGCGGCGTTTGGTATTTGCCTGGGCTGCAAGGTGTACAACATTTTCAACAAAGAAAAGGCTCAACTTTGCCCCGGAGGCGCCTGCGCATTGCCAGTCAGTGAGCGCTCACCCCTTAGCCCGGCTCAAGTCATCATCGTGCTGCTGTTCGCGGTTCTGGTGAGTCTGGTCGCGCAGCGGTTCTATCGCACGGATCCGCAAAGAGCCAACCCCCCACCCAAGTCCAGCACCGTCATACCAGCCATACCGATCGACCCGACTGAGGCCGAGCGCTGCAAAGTGCCCGACTTTGCCAAAGCCTTGGGGCATGAAGCAATGTGGAAGTTGCACAACCACTGCCCGCCCTGATTCAACCCCATCAGGATGGCGCCAGTTTAATCAAATCACTATTGATTCAATAGCAGCTTGTGCTTGTCATACAAGGGCTACAGGTCAATTTTGCATACAAAACCAGTGGTGGCTGGACAATTCATTGCCAAAACTTAACCATGGCTTTGCATTGCCGGCAGGCGAGTAGCTCTACAATAAGTAATAGATAAATTACTTAAGCAGATATGCAAGTCATCGGCAAACCCGCCAAGCAGCGCACCGAGGTCCGCCAAGCCAGCCTGATTGAGGCGGCCTTGCGGCTGGCCGCGCAGCGCAGTCCATCCAGCATCACCACTGGCGACTTGGCGCATGCAGTAGGCATCACGCAAGGAGCGGTCTTCAGGCACTTTGCCAGCAAAGAGGCGATCTGGCTGGCAGTGCTGGACTGGGTCACGGCCACGCTGATGGCGCGCCTGCAAATAGCCGCCGCAAGCCAGCCGGGGCTGGCCGCCTTGCGAGCTGTCTTTATGGCCCATGTGGACTTTGTGATGGCGTACCCGGGCGTGCCACGGGTGATTTTTCAGGAACTGCAGCAGCCCCAGGACACCGCGCTGAAAGCTCGTGTGCGCGCCCTGATGCAGCAGTACCGCCAGTTGCTGATGCAGCTTTTGCTTCAGGCGCAGGCGCAACAGTCGATGGCGCAAGACATCAACTTGCAGGCTGCCGCGGTGCTGTTCATCGGCTCAGTGCAGGGGCTGGTGATGCAGTCGCTGATGTCGGACGATGTGGCCGGCATGGCGGCGCAGGCCCCTGGCGTATATGCCATTTACCAGCGTGGTCTGCTGGCGGCTGAACCGGTTTTGTTTTGAAAGGCACCCATGAAGCGCAATCCTCTGTTGTTACGCCGTCTGACCATCAGCGCGGTGGCCTTGGCGCTATTGGGCGCGGTGGCTTTTGTGTCCCTGCGCACCGGTCCGCTGGCGCCCATCAAGGTCACGGTGACGCAGGCCAAAGAGGGAACTATCAGCCCGGCAATTTTTGGCATTGGCACGGTCGAGGCGCGGCGCAACTGGATGGTCGGCCCCACCGTAGCAGGCCGGGTGTTGAGCGTCAAGGTGGATGTAGGCGACGCGGTCAAAGCGGGTCAATTGCTGGCTGAGATGGACCCGGTCGATCTGGACCAGCGCCTGGCCGCATTGGATGCTTCGCTGGCCAGAGCAGGCAGCGCACAGGCCAGTGCACAGGCGCAAGTCAGCGATGCCATGGCGCGCCGGGCACTGGCAGCAGCCAACACCCAGCGCAACCAGGACCTGGCGCGTCAGCAATTCATCAGCCCCGGCGCGCTGGAAGCACGGGTGCAAGAGCAAGCCTCTGCTGATGCCGCCCTGCAAGCAGCGCAAGCCAATTTGACCGGTGCCGGGCAGGATGCCACACGCCTCAAGGCCGAGCGTGCGGGCCTGGTGCAACAGCGCGGCAATGTGCGCCTGCTGGCCCCGGCAGATGCCGTGGTAATCAGTCGCGATGCCGAGGCCGGCAGCACCGTGGTGGCCGGGCAGGCGGTGTTGCGCCTGATGGATCCGAGCAGTCTGTGGGTCAAGCTGCGGGTCGATCAGGGGCGCTCCAGCGGGCTGGCCGTGGGGCTAAAAGGCAGCATTGTGTTGCGCTCGCAACCGCAAACCGCCTTGCCGGGTCAGGTGGCGCGCCTTGAGCTGCTGGCCGACAGCGTGACTGAAGAACGTATCGCCCAGGTCGCATTCGCGCAAACCCCGGCCGGTGTGTCGGTCGGCGAGATGGCCGAAGTCACGCTACAACTGCCCACCACAACGAGCGCTTTGCTGCTGCCCAACGCCAGCATTCAGCGCCAGCAGGGCCAGACCGGGGTTTGGCGGCTCAAAGACAATCAACCGGAAATTGCGCCAGTGCAACTCGGTGCCCACAGTCTGGACGGGAAAGTTCAGGTGCTCAAAGGGCTTTCCAAAGACGACCTGGTGGTGGTCTATAGCGAAAAAGCGCTGAAACCCGGGGCCCGGGTGAAGGTGGTCGATGCCTTGACCAGACCCGAAGCGACGCCATGATCAGCCTGGCCGGACGCGACATCCTGCACGGCTGGGGCAAGTTTGCCCTGACTGGCTTGGGCTTGGGTTTGCTCATCGGTGTCACGCTGTCTATGGCGGGCATCTACCGTGGCATGGTCAACGACGCGCAAGCCCTGCTGACCAACAGCGGCGCTGACCTGTGGCTGGTGCAAAAAGACACCCAGGGTCCGTATGCCGAATCGTCCAGTCTGAAAGACGACGTAGTGCGCAGCGTGCGCGGCATGCCCGGCGTGGGTCAGGCAGCCAATGTGACGTATTTGACCCAGCAGGTGCAAACCGCCAGTGGCGACGATGTGCGGGTGATGGTGGTGGGCATTGAGCCGGGGCAGCCTGGCGAGCCAGGTTACCTGATGGCAGGCCGACAGCTCACGCGCGACCACTATGAGGCGGTGGCCGACGTCAAAACCGGCTTCAAGCTGGGTGAAGAGCTGCGCGTGCGCCGGCACAGCTACACCGTGGTCGGCCTGACGCAGCGCATGGTGTCCTCCGGCGGTGACCCGATGCTGTTCGTGCCGCTCAAAGACGCGCAGGAGGCACAGTTTTTGAAGGACAACGACACGGTGCTGAACGACCGCATCCGCACCGCCGCTAACCCGGCCTTCAACCGCCCCGGCGTGCCCGGCCTGCTCGACGCCGTGCAGGATTTGCAGACCAGCAGCCACAACGTCAACGCCGTGCTGGTCCAGTTGCAGCCGGGCTGGCAGCCTGAAATGGTAGCTGAACAGCTCAAACGCTGGAAGCATGTGCAGGTCTTTACCCGCGACGGCATGGAAGACATTCTGGTGGCCAAGCTGATTGCCACCTCGGCCAAACAAATCGGCATGTTTCTGGCCATTCTGGCGGTGGTCAGTGCAGCCATTGTGGCCTTCATCATCTATACCATGACGCTGGGCAAAATCCGCGAGATTGCGGTGCTCAAGCTGATTGGCACACGCAACCGAACCATCGCCGGCATGATCCTGCAACAGGCCCTGGGTCTGGGGTTGATCGGCTTCATGGTGGGCAAAATCGCGGCCACCCTTTGGGCCCCGATATTCCCGAAATTTGTGCTGCTGATGCCCCAGGATGCCGTGACCGGCCTGGTCGCCACTCTGATGATCTGTGCACTGGCCAGCACGTTGGCGATTCGTGTGGCGCTTAAGGTCGATCCTGCTACAGCCATTGGATAAACCCGTGAACCCCAACAAAACTGCCAGTGGCGGCATCCGCATTGAAGGCCTGCGCAAGGTCTATGGGCAGGGAGACAACGCCGTCGAAGCCCTGAAAAACGTCAACATGTCCGTGGCCCCGGGCGAGGTGGTGGGGCTGGTGGGACCCTCCGGTTCGGGCAAAAGCACGCTGCTGAAATGTTTGGGTGCCATCATCGAACCCACCTCGGGGCGCATGACGCTGGGCGACGATGTGATTTACGACAAGGGCTGGCAAGTGACCGACCTGCGCGCCCTGCGGCGTGACCGCATTGGCTTTATCTTTCAGGCACCGTACCTGATTCCATTTTTGGATGTGACCGACAACGTGGCCCTGTTGCCGATGCTGGCAGGCCAGACCAACGCCCAGTCGCGCGCCCGAGCGCTGGAACTACTCACCGCGCTGGACGTGCAGCACCGCGCCTTGGCCGAACCGTCGCAACTCTCGGGCGGCGAGCAGCAGCGCGTGTCGATTGCCCGCGCCCTGGCCAATCGGCCACCGGTGATCCTGGCGGATGAACCCACCGCGCCATTGGACAGCGAGCGCGCCCTGGCCGTGATGCGCATCCTCAACCAAATGGCTCACCAAGCGCAAACCGCCATCATCGTCGTCACCCACGACGAAAAGATCATCCCCACCTTCAAGCGGATTTATCACATCCGCGACGGGCGAACGGTAGAAGAGGCAGGCGAAGGCCGCAGCCTGGATTGAGGCTTATGAGCGAGATGTGCACGGCACCAGCGAGGTGCCCGGTTGGCCCCAAAAATTCATGCAGCCAATGGCGTTCGAGCTTCAAAGCGACCTGCGGATCGTGATGGCACCACGGATTTGGCCTACCGCGTAGCCCACGGCCTTGTCTGCGGGGTACAGCGTATGAATTATGGTCGCCACATCGGGCGCCAGAGCGTCTGCCGCACCGTGGCAGGCCAGGCAGACCGGCTGCACCGGCAGCGCCTTCATGTAGCGGTACTCTTTGCGGCCTGCGTCTTCGACGACCGCGTATTTTTCCAACGTGGCGGGCTCTTCTCCGGCTGCGGCGCGGCGGTCAAAGTCTTCCAGGGCGGCCAGTTCCCAGGCATCCGGCACGGCTGTGGGGTTACGGTTGCGCAGGCTCACGCGACGAATCGCCCAGCCGGTTTGCTCGGAGGCAACTTTGGCTATTTGCGGCGCCTTTTCCTTGCACACAGCGACAGCAGAAGCTGGTCCGCCTTTGGCAATTTGCGTGTTCA
>JADGRK010000158.1 GCA_017880985.1 Rhodoferax sp.
GTCGACCACCACGTCAGCCACTACTTTTGGATGCCTTTAAGCGCAGCCTCAGGCGTCTTGGCCAGCCAGCCCAGAGAAGGCAACTCGGTGCACAGGCCGACATGCTCGCCGTCTTCGGGTGACCAGGTTACGCGGTAGGTGTAGTGTTTGGTATTCATGACACGTGTTGAACAAAATCCATCGCATCGTGCAGCAGGCGTGCCACTTCAATCATGTTTTTCTTCACCCGAAAAAGAACCAAATGGCGCGGCTTGGCAACGTGCTTTCTGGTGGTCGTGCGTTTGCGGCTGGAGGCCAGGTGGTAAGTGCAGATGCTCTTGCCGATATCATCCCGCCGCCGCACGCCTGCGCGGGTCGGGTCCGTGCGCAGGTCGATCAATGCGTTGCTGATCAAATTTTCATAGCGAGTGCGTCCTGCATCGCCAAACGCTTCTTGCGTCCACGCCAGAATCTGAGCGATGTCCTGTTGGGCTGCGCCAGACAATACGAGCGTGTAGCTGGGCAGACCCAATTTGGCGGACACGTCAGATGGTCTTTCTCACTCGTGTGATCGTCGCTTTGGCCTTCAGGCCGGCTTGCTGCACAAAGCTTTCAATGTCTTGGTCAGACTGTAGCGCAAGGTATTCGCCGCGTTCAATGGCCGCAAACCCAAGCTTGGCCGCGTCGCGCAGGGCCGCCAGTTTGGCCTTGTCTTCTTGCACGCGGGATTCGAGCAAGCGCAAACCATCTCTGATGACTTCGCTCACATTGTTGTAGCGTCCACTGGCAACCAACTGCTGTGTCAGCGACTCAAAATGCGGCGTGAGGGCGACGCTGGTAGGCATAAACGGCTCCTGAATATATTAATAGTTATTATGCCAGCGTTGGGCTGTGTTGCGCTGCGCGCATGGATTCAAACCGCCTCAAGCCTTTGCACCATGTCCGGAAACTGCCCAACTATGCGAATCAGTTGCGCCGCTTGGGCGTTGGGTTTGGCGCGGTCTTGCTCCCAGTTTTCAAGCGTGCCGGGGGTCAGTGCGGAGGGTGGTGGCGTGAGCTTGCCTTCGCGCTGCGATTTCAGCGCGTCAAAGCCTTCGGTCAACTCGGCAAAAATATCGCGCTTTTTTTTCATGTTGCGCAGGCACTCCCAAAATAGATTTACGCGTGAACGTGATTTTCCGGCTCGACCGACAGCCGCATTCCCACAGACTTCAGCACCGCCAGCAGCGTCTTCAAGGTCGGATTGCCCTTCGGGGACAACGAGCGGTAAAGCGCCTCCCGGCTGATGCCGGCCTGCTCCGCGACCATCCCCAAACCGCCGTAAGCCTCGACCACGTCACGCAAGGCCAAAAGGCCCGCCGCGCGGTTGTCGGGATCGTCCAGTTCCTCCAGCGCGGCCTTCAAGTACTCAACGGCAAATTGCCGATCAGCACGCAACTCCTTGATGGTTTCCTCGGTGTGAGACACCGATCCAGTCAACGCCTTTTTCATGAATTTCTCCGTTTCCAGTCAGCCCAATAGGCCTTGGCATGCGTGAAGTCGCTCTGCTGCGATCCCTTGTCACCCCCGCACAACAAAATGACCAGTGCCTGCCCGTGCTTGCCGTAATACACGCGGTAACCGCATCCAACATCCACCTTCAGTTCTGATACGCCTTCACCCACCGATTTGCAGTTACCGAAGTTGCCTGCCGACACGCGCCGCAATCGCACCTCAATTTGTGCCCGGGCCCGTGCGTCCCGCAAGCCGCGTAACCACTCAGTGACGGGCGTGCTTTCGTCTTCAAGCTGGTATCGACGCAATTCGATCACGATCAATTGTAGCTTATAAACTACTTTGTGGTGATCGATGGCTGACCAGCTCCATGGTGTCCATGTTGCTGCGCGGTCAATTCAGGGGCATCAGCGAAGCCAAGATGCTCGAATGTCTAGCGCGGCTGGGGCGCGATATCGATATCGTGGTAAAGCCCGCCCGCCGTCGTGCCGTGGCAGGCGTGGCGTCGCGGGCCGGGTCAACGTGGTGTTTGCCTGAGAGTTCAAGCCGCCAGCTTCGCGCTTGCCAGGCGATTCAGACTGACGCCTTGTTCGGCCGCCATCAGCGCCAGATTGCGGTGAACCTGCGGCGGGATGCGTACCCGAAACTCGCCGCTGTAGTTCTTTTCGGCCAGTGCCACGGGTACGGCTTCACCGCTGGCCAGCATGTCGGCCACCACCTCAGCCACGACCTTTTGGATGCCCTTGAGCGCAGCCTCAGGCGTCTTGGCCAGCCAGCTCAGAGATCGCAACTCGGCGCACAAGCCGACATGCTCACCGTCTTCGGGTGACCAGGTTACACGGTAGGTGTAGTGTTTTGTATTCATGATTTGCCGTCAATTTTGTCAATGGCCCGCAGAACTTGCATGACCTGATAGGGCTTTGCCTTGCCCTTGGCGTTCTGGATATTGACGCGTGGGTCGCCGGGCCAGGGTGTCTTGAAGATGGCGTGACTGCTGCCGTCTTGCCGGGGTTTGCCAAAGTAGGTTTGGCACACCTTCACGGCATCTTCCGGTGTGCGCCGTACCAGATCATGCTCCTCCAGTTTGCCAACGTCCGTGTGCACGTTGGAGTAGTTGCGTTCCACGGTTTTGGCCAGTGCATAGACTGAGCAGGGACCACACTGGCGCAGCCTCTCAGCTCAAGGTGCATGTGCACGGGGCCTTGAACGTCGGATGCAGCCGCGATGAAATCAGCGGACGGGTTTGATCCAATAGTATCCTGCTCATAAAATGATAGCCGAGCACACGGGTAATGGATCTGGAAATGGAAAATTCAGGCAATACCAGAGGCACCATGCTGTCAATCATCCTGGTGATCGGCGTGAACAGCTATTTAGTCGGCCCTGAAAAACTCCGCCAACGCCACCGCCGTGCGCAACAATTGACCGCCACCTTCGCCATAGGAGCCGTCGATTTCGATCATTTCTTTCAGATTCGCGTGAAATAACCATGGTTCAGGGCATGGTCGAAGGATCTGAACCGGCCGTGTCTGTGTCAAAACGTCGAAGTAACTACCCCCTCCAGGCTGGGCCAAGAAATCATGGCGACAATGCCAGGGCACTTCGGTAACCCTTGCCGGCCTGCCCGAGAAATGCCTTACCCTGTCCACTGTCCACTCTCCAGACTTCATTGATCGACCATCATGCTACCCAGGTTTGTTCACTGCCTCCTGCTCGTGCTGGCCCTAGCGGCGGGCCCGGCGCCAGCGGCCGATGCGCCGCTGTGGTTCGATGCGGGGCGACCGACGATGGAGGCCAGGCAGGCGGTCGAAATCCTGCTGTCCGCCGCCGACGAGGGCCTGGATCCGCGCGATTACGATGCCGCTGGTCTCGAACACCGGGTGGCCCGGGCGCTGGAGAGCCCGGCGCTGGCGGAGGCGCCGCAGGCACAACTGGATGCCGCGCTGACGAACGGGCTGCAGCACTATCTGGCCGACCTGAAAACGGGGCGGGTGAACCCGCGGCAGATTCATGCCAACTTTGCGGTGCAGCGGCACGCGCCGCTCGACACCGCCACGTACCTGCGCGAAGCGGTGGCCGAACATCGTCTGACCGAGGTGATCCGGCAAGCGGTGCCGCAGCTGCCGATGTATGCCAGCCTGCACCGGGCTCTGGCGCGCTACCGCGAGCTGGCAAACCACCCAGCCTGGCAGACCTCCCTGCCGCCGCTGCCGGGCCGCAAGCTCATCGCCGGACAGGCCTATGCAGGCCTGCCGGTACTGGCGCAGCGGCTGGAGGCCCTGGGCGATTTGCCTGCCGGGACACCACCGCCCTCGCATCTCGAAGGAACGCTGGTAACGGCGCTGCAGGCATTCCAGGAGCGCCATGGGCTGCTCCCGGACGGAGCGCTGGGCCGACTGACGCTGCAGCAGTTGAATGTGGCACCGGCCAGCCGGGTGCGGCAGATCGAGCTCACCATGGAGCGACTGCGCTGGACGCCGTTCCTACAGATGCCGCGCATGATCGTGGTCAATGTGCCCGAGTTTGTGCTGCGCGCCTACGAGGTACACGACGGGCAGATCGATGTCAGGCTGACGATGAAGGTCATCGTTGGCAAGGCACTGGACACGCGCACGCCACTGCTCGACGAGGACATGCGCTTCATCGAATTCAACCCCTACTGGAATGTGCCGCCGTCGATCGCGCGCAAGGAACTCGTGCCGCGTCTGCGGCGCGATCCAGCCTATTTCCAGCAGCGGGGATTTGAATTCGTCACCGCCAGCGGTCAGGTGGTGACCATGCTCTCAGACGAACACCTGGACGCCGTGCTCGCTGGCGGATGGCGCATCCGCCAGCGGCCGGGGCCGAAGAATGCGCTGGGGGACATCAAATTCGTCTTTCCCAACAATGACAACATCTACCTGCACCACACCCCGGCGCCGGAACTGTTTCAGCGCGTGCGCCGGGATTTCAGCCATGGCTGCATCCGCGTTGAAGCGCCGGTGGCGCTGGCGCAATTTGTGCTGCAGGACGAGCCGGCCTGGACTGAAGATCGGATCCGCCAAGCCATGCAGAAAGGCGAGTCCAGCACGCTGCGTCTGGCGCAGCCGCTACCGGTCCTGATTGCCTACAGCACGGTGATCGTCAAGAGAGGCCGGGTATTCTTCTACCCCGACCTGTATGGGCACGACCGGCTGCTGGACCAGGCGCTGCGTCAGCATTCGGCGGCGTTAACCCCTTCCCGCCCGCCAGATGTCGATGCAAGATAAAATGTTCCGCATGACGCACCAGCCCTTGTCCAGCCCACCCGCCCAGCCATCCCGTCGTTTGTTCCTGCGCCGCGCCGCGCACCTGGCGCTGGCGGGCGCAGCCCTGCCACTGGCGTCGCAATCGGCGCTGGCGTCCCTGCCGGATGCGCGCAGCCTGGCGCTGGATCACACACACACACACGAACGCATTGCCTTGGTGTACGCCGTGGGTGGTCAGTATGTGCCGGCGGCTCTAGGTACGCTGAACCACTTCTTGCGGGATCACTATCTCGGCGATGTCGGCCTGATCGACCCGCAGCTGTTCGATCTGCTGTATGGACTGAAGCAGGTGCTGGGTGCCGGTCAGTCGTTTCAGGTGATCTCCGGCTACCGTTGCCCGACCACCAACGCCACGCTGCGCAGCACACGGGGCGGTGGCGTGGCCAGACACAGCCTGCACATGGAAGGCAAGGCGATCGACATCCGCCTGCCCGGCGTGCCGCTCAGCGAGCTACGCGATGCCGCCTTGTCGCTGCGTGGTGGCGGCGTCGGCTACTACCCGGGCGAGCAGTTCGTCCACGTCGACACCGGCCGCGTGCGCAACTGGTAGGCGTGCTTCAGGCGGCGCCACCACCCGCGGCAGCTTCAGGCAGGTGCGGTCTGTCGCTGACCATGCATGGTTACCGGCGTGTTGGGCTGCCCACGTGGTCGTGGGCCGCCTCCAGACTCAAAGAGCCAACGGCTGCGGTCGCCTTGGCGGACTGACCACCTGCAGCCTGATTGAGACGGTCAACTGTTCCCCCGAGCTGAATTGATATACTTCATTCGCGCCGATTTGCCACAGCTTGCGGGCGCATAACAAGTACCGCTAAAGATGCCAGCCAACCCGGTCTTGCCTTTATTGGATTTTGTGGGACAGACCGCAGCTACGCGAGGCGAGCCAGCTCTGTCCCCAACTGATTAAGATGTCGGACAGACCGCAGCCACGCGAAGCGAGTCAGCCCTGTCCCAACTATTAAAAGATGATCGCTAGACCCCAGTCCATGCATTTCGCAGCCGCCTTGCCCTTGCAATGTGGCGCTACCCTGCGCGACTACGCGTTGAGTTTCGAAACCTACGGCGAGCTCAATGCGACCCAATCCAATGCGGTGCTGATCTGTCACGCCCTGAACGCCTCGCACCATGTGGCCGGCGTGTACGCGGGCCAGGACAAATCGGAGGGCTGGTGGGACAACATGATTGGGCCCGGCAAGCCGCTGGACACAAACAAGTTTTTTGTCATTGGTGTCAACAACCTGGGCTCGTGTTTTGGCTCGACCGGCCCAATGCACACCAACCCTGACACCGGCCGCGTTTATGGCGCAGATTTTCCGGTCGTCACGGTCGAAGACTGGGTGAATGCCCAAGCCCTTCTGCTTGACGCGCTGGGCATCCAGACGCTGGCGGCGGTGATGGGCGGCAGCCTGGGCGGCATGCAGGCGCTAAGCTGGACGCTGCAGTACCCGAGCCGGGTGCGCC
>JADGRK010000159.1 GCA_017880985.1 Rhodoferax sp.
AAAACGCGTCGGCACGCTGTCAGGCGGCGAGCGCGGGCGGCTGCATCTGGCCAAAACCCTGATTGCCGGCGGCAATGTGCTGATGCTGGACGAGCCGTCCAATGACCTGGATGTGGAAACGCTGCGTGCGCTGGAAGACGCCTTGCTGGAGTTCGCCGGATCGATCATGGTGATCAGCCATGACCGCTGGTTCCTGGACCGTATTGCGACCCACATTCTGGCTTGCGAGGGCGACAGCCAGTGGACCTTCTTTGATGGCAACTACCAGGAATACGAAGCCGACAAACGTAAACGCCTGGGTGAAGAAGGCGCCAAGCCCAAACGCATGAGGTTCAAAGCCCTCAAGTAAACGTCTGGGCGGGCGGCAGAGACCTCAGGGCTTGGGGTTTTTTGTCGCGGTGACGATCTGGAAGTTGCCGAAGAACACGGTGCGGCGCTCGACAGTGAAGCCGCCCATGGCTTCAAGTTGGTTGAGCGGATCGTGTGAATTCCAGAGCGCCAAGCCGAGGGGCTCAAAAACCTTGAAATAGGTCCAGCTCAGGGTGCGCAGCACCCACAGATCCGGGCGATGGAATTCGGCCAGGTAGAGTTTGCCGCCGGGCTTCAGCACGCGCATGGCCTCGCTCAGGGCCACGCCCTTGAGGTGGTGCGGGAGCTCGTGCAGCAGGAAAAAAATCACGTTCGCGTCGACCGATTCGTCCGCCTGCTTCATGGCCGTGGCGTTTTCTTGCAGGAATTCCAGTTTGCCGTTGAACTCAGGCAGCTTGCTGTTGGCATGCACCAGTTCGTTCTTGATGATGTCGGCAATCAGCACGCGCGAGGCGCCGGATTGGACGGCAGCCTTGACGACGCGTGGGATGACATTGCCAAAGGCACACGATGTGATCAGCACTTTCTTGCCACGCAAGTCCGTGTGGTGCAGGCCGTTTGTGATGGCAGTGACCAGCCGATCGTATTGAAACAGCAGGATGGCGGCAATGACCGGCTGAAAATCGATCAACTTAATCAGGCGCATGTTCGAGTAGAGGGGGTAGACGTGGGCTGCATCGTCCTCCAAATTTCCCATCGCGCCGCGCACGATCAGGGTGCCGCGTGTCAGCGCGAAGAAAAACAGGGCGGTGCTGGAAAGCACAACAAACACGGCAATAAAGGTGTACAAGAACCAGGCAGACATTACTTTCCTTAGTTAGAGTTTCAGGTAGAAGCTTTAATCATACCGTACAGGGGCACTTGAACCGTTCCGAAAGCTTGACCTTGCTCAATAGTTTGTCGTTCAAGCGCCGAGAAGTCTTTTGCGCACCAACTCAATATGGTTCCGCAGGGCATACAACTCGTCCGCATATGACAGGGGCACGGTGATTTTGCCGACGCGGGTCTCGAGTTGGTCAAGTTCATCGACCAGGCCCTGCGAAGATTCGGTGCTGCTATCGGCACGGTCTTCGATTTCCCGTAATTGCCCATACCAGCGGAAAACCCGGGAGCGGATTCTGAACTCATAAAGTGGTGGCACGATTCGGCTCAGCGGCAGCAGCACCGCAACGATGATGCCCAGCACCAGCCACATGCGCTCCATCAGGTTCGCGTAGGAGAAAGGCAGATAACGTTGTAGCAGGGGAATGCCGTCGCGCATGGTGCGTTCAGCTTCCCTGGACAGTGGATACTCGGAATGGGCTGAATTGGGGAATTCGTGCGCGTGGTTGAACCAACCAGCCGGACCGTGAATTGCCAGCGCCGCCTGCGAGAGGAGTTGTAGTATGGCAGGATGAACGGTGTCCCGCGCCAGCAGCGTCGTCGTTGGGGCGATCAGCCGCACCTCTTGTTCCGGTAGGTTATTGGCCAGATCGACGATGCCGCGCGGCAGGATCACAGGTGTCAAAAATGTGAGGCGGCGTGAGTAGGCTTCGCTCTGTGCAAAGTCCATCAGTTTCACGCCCGGTGTTTGCAGCAGCATCTGCACCATCAGCGATTCGGGTGCCGAGGCAAAAACCAGTGCATCCAGCTCACCATTTAAAAAGGCGACCGTGGCCGGTGTTTGCTCCAGCCGGGACAGTGTCATCGTGCTCTCGTCAATGCGATTGACATCGAACAACTTGCCCATCAAGCTGGGCACACCGCTGCCCGCCGTGCCGACGTTGACGCGCAGACCTCTGAGTTGGCTCAGTGCAGTCAGGGTGGCGTCCTTCGCCACTTTTTGCGCGGCTTCGGTGCGGTAAAACAGCCACACTGGTTCGACGAACAGGCTACCCAGCGACGCAAGCCCGTCGTGGCCACTGGCCGGCAGTGCGCTACTGCCCCCCTGAACAAAACCGAGATCAGCCTTGCCCGCTGCCAGCCATTCGAGATTTTGGGATGAACCTTCGCTGGGCAGCAATTTCACCTCAATGCCATAGGTGGCCATCGCTTTGGCATAGCGCTTGCCGAATTCGGCGTAGGCGCTCTGGGCTGGGCCGGTCAGCAGCGTCACTTGTTTGGGCGGCGACGGGTCAAGCCACCAGTAGGCCAGCCCGAGCAAAGCGATCGTCAACACTGCAAGAGGTGCCGCCGAGGTTGCCATCTCGCGCAAGGACAGCAAGGTGTATCGGATGGTTTTTGGCATGGGCACGGTGTTGTGGGGATTGAACTGCGAATTGGCGTGGGCGGCAGCAGATCTGCGACATCGACGGTGTTCCTTGTGGACCGCTAATTGATTTTTAAAGCTGCCAAATACTAGGGTTAAAAGAAGGCTCTAGCCGCCGTCAATATTGCGCAAAATGCTATCAATTTAATAGTGTTGAGACCCTGCTCCGGCGCGTCGGATCAATGCCCCAAAATCTTCGACAAAAAGTCTTTGCTGCGTTCGTTTTGAGGATGGTTGAAAAAGTCGTGAGGGTTGTTTTGCTCAACGATCTGACCTTCGTCCATGAAGATGACCCGGTCCGCCACCGCCTTGGCAAAGCCCATTTCGTGTGTGACGCACAGCATGGTAATGCCCTCGCTGGCCATGGCGATCATCACGTCGAGCACTTCCTTGATCATCTCGGGGTCCAGTGCCGAGGTGGGTTCGTCAAACAGCATGATCTTCGGCTTCAGACACAAGGCGCGGGCAATCGCCACGCGCTGCTGCTGGCCGCCCGAGAGCTGCAACGGGTATTTGCCAGCCTGCTCGGCAATGCGCACCCGATTGAGCTGCCCCATGGCTTTTTCTTCAGCCTCTTTTTTGGGCATTTTGCCGACCCACATCGGTGACAAGGTCAAGTTTTCCAGCACTGTCAGGTGCGGGAACAGGTTGAACTGCTGAAACACCATGCCGACCTTTTTACGCACCTCATCGATCGCCTTGACGTCGTCGGTCATCTCGACACCATCGACAAACAGGTGGCCCTGCTGGTGTTCCTCGAGCCGGTTAATGCAGCGGATCAGCGTTGATTTGCCCGAGCCCGACGGGCCGCAAATGACGATACGTTCACCCGGCGCAACGTCAAGATCAATATCGCGCAACACGTGAAAGTTGTTGCCGTACCACTTATTGAGTTTTTCAAATTTGATAATGGGTTCTGACATGGGAAGTGTTGGTTGGTCGACGCGGATGTTGTTGGCTTAACGCAGCTTGCTTTTGTTGACCTGTTTTTCGACCCACTGGCTGTAGCGCGACATCGAGAAGCAGAAAATGAAGTAAATAATCGCTATGAAGAGGTAACCCTGAAATTTGAAGGGTTTCCAGTTGGCGTCAGCGTTGATCGCCATGTCCAGCGCACCGGTGAGTTCGTACAGGCTCACGATGCTGACCAGAGAAGTGTCCTTGAAAGTGGAAATGAAACTGTTGACGATGCTGGGAACCACCATGGCGAGCGCCTGCGGCAGCACAATCTTGCGCTGGGTTTGCCAGTACGACAGTCCCAATGTAGCGGCGGCCTCGATCTGACCCTTGGGAACGGCCTGCAAGCCACCACGAATGACCTCGGCAAGGTAGGCTGCCGTAAACAAAGTGAGGCCCACCAGCACCCGGATCAGCACGTCGATGGTCAAGCCGGGCGGCATGAACAGCGGGAACATGAAAGAGGCCATAAACAGTACCGATATCAACGGTACACCACGGATCAGCTCGACATAAAGCGTGCAAAACGACCGGATGGCTGGCAAATTGGAGCGTCGCCCCAGCGCCACCACCAGCGCAATCGGAAAGGCCGTCACGATCGACAGGGTGGAGAGCAAAATGGTCAGCGGCAGACCGCCCCACCGGTCGGTGGTGACCTTTGCCAGACCGAGCGTATTGCCGTACATCAGAGTAAAAAAAACGATCAGAACCGCAACCCATAAGCCCGCCAGCCAGGGTTTCCAGAACGAGCGCATGCAGCTCGCCACCAGCATTGTCAGCATCAGCACCGTCGCCACCAGCGGGCGCCATTGCTGCTCGAACGGGTAGCGGCCAAAAATGATGAAACGGTATTTTTCAGCGATCACGCCCCAACAGGCGCCAAACCCTTCAGCCGCACGGCAGGCTTTCACGTCGGGCACCCAGACCGCCTGCAACAGTGACCAGTTGAGGAACTGGGGCACAAACCAAAGCAGCAGCCCACCCAGAATGAGGGTTGAGCAGCCGGTCTTGACATCACCAAACAGGTTGGCGCGCAACCATGCCAGTGCCCCAGTGGTATTGGCGGGTGCTGGTCGCGGCGGAATTGGCTGGTAGAGGAGGGCGCCCATGAAACTATTTTGTAATCAACGTTCTTTGATGGCTACACGCTTGTTATAGCCATTCATCAAGACCGACGTGAGGAGAGAAATACTTAGATAGACTGCCATCAAAATGGCAATGCATTCGACCGCGCGACCGGTCTGATTCATGGCCGTATTGGCGATAGAGACGATATCCGGGTAGCCAATGGCCACCGCAAGAGACGAATTTTTGGTCAGATTCAAATACTGGTTGGTCAGCGGCGGAATGATCACGCGCAAAGCCTGCGGCAGCACGATCAGCCGAATCTCCAGGCGTTGGTCGAGTCCCAGCGCCGCAGCGGCTTCGGTCTGCCCAGCCGATACCGAAGCAATGCCTGAGCGCACCACTTCGGCAATGAAAGATGCGGTGTACATTGTCAGACCCAGCAACAGCGCCAGAAATTCGGGCGTCAGGGCGCCCCCATTTTCAACTGAAAACTCGCCTTTGACCGGTCTGTTCATCGCGCTCGGCGCGCCACCCAGCAGCCAAGCCAGCAGGCCGACGGCCATTACCATAAAAACAGGAACCCAGAACATGCTTTTGACTACACCGGTCACCTCAAATCGTTTGCGCGCCCATTGACGGTAAAGCACAGCCAGTGTGATCCCAACCAGCAGTCCGACAACTGTCCAAGCGTGACCGGCTTGCCAAATTGGAATCGGATAATTGAAGCCGCCTTTGCTCAGAAAGAAGGGGCCGACTTTCCAGGCGTCTTGAATCGACGGCAACATTTCAGTTAACAGCAGGTACCACATCAGCAATTGAAGTAGCACCGGGATGTTGCGAAAACACTCGACGTAGGTCGCGCACAGGGTTCGAACCAACGCATTGCGGGAAAAACGACCGACGCCAACCAAGGTGCCCAACAGGGTCGCAAAAACAATGCCGACCACGGCGACGCGCAAGGTGTTGGAGAGACCAACCAGAAAAGCCCGCCAATAAGACTCCGCCGAATCAAACGGGAAAAGGCTCTCGCCAATTGAAAAGCCGGCCGGTTGGCTCAAAAAATCAAAGCCGCTCTGGATGCCGCGCACCCGCATATTGGTTAAGGTGTTGGAGGCCAAAAACCAGACTGCCAGTGCGATCATGCCAAGCGCAACGATCTGGTAAATCAAACCTCTGAAGGCTTGACTGCGCCAGGACCATCGATTCTTCTTTGGGGGGCTCTTTAACGACATGACAATCTGGGCTGGCAAGAGTGGTTCAGTGGAGCTTGGAAAAAATCGTCGCCGACGGCCGCATCGTTGCAAGCCGTCGGCGACGTGATCAGGAAAGCTGCATGACGTCAGCAAACACTCAACGCAACGGATAGGCGTACATCAAACCGCCCTTGTTCCATTGGTTGTTGAGGCCGCGTGGCAGGCCCAAGGCTGATTTGGAACCAACATTGCGTTCGAAAATCTCACCGTAGTTGCCGGTGGCTTTGAGCGCCCTGGC
>JADGRK010000160.1 GCA_017880985.1 Rhodoferax sp.
CTGTTCCAGCGCTCGTTTGCAGTGGCCAAAGAAGTGCGCACTTCCACCGAGATAGGCGCGCATTCCATCAGCATGGCCGCTGCTGCCGTGCGCCTGGCTGGGCAATTGTTTGAAGACCTGAACCAGGTCAAGATGCTGTTTGTGGGCGCGGGCGAGATGATCGAACTGTGCGCCACCCACTTCGCCGCCAAGAACCCAAAATGCATGGTGATTGCCAACCGCACGCTCGAGCGCGGCGAAAAACTGGCCAGCCGATTCGGCGGCGAGGTGATGCACCTGTCCGAGTTGCCGGATCGACTGCATGAGTTTGACGCGGTCATCAGTTGCACCGCCAGCACGCTGCCGATCATTGGCCTGGGCACGGTCGAGCGGGCTTTGAAGAAGCGCAAACGCCGACCCATGTTCATGGTCGATCTGGCCGTGCCGCGCGACATCGAGATGGAAGTGAAAGCGCTGGAAGACATCTACCTGTACACCGTGGACGACCTCTCCAGCGTGGTGCAAACGGCGCAGGCCAGCCGTCAAGCGGCGGTCGCCCAGGCCGAAGCCATTGTTGACGCCGGCGTGCAGAGCTTCCTGCACTGGGTTGATCAACGCGGCTCGGTGCCGTTGATCCAGCAACTCAACACCCAGGCCGAGGAGTGGCGCGCTGCAGAGATTGGCCGCGCCCGCAAGCTGCTGGCCAAAGGCGCTGACGTGGAAGCCGTGATGGAAGCCCTCTCCAGAGGCTTGACGCAAAAAATGCTGCACGGCGCCATGGCCGAGCTGCGAGCTGGCGACGCCCAGGCGCGCGAACACGCCAGCACCGCCATTCAGCATTTCTTTTTGCGCAAAGAACGTTAGCTGGGTTGTTCTGACGGCCCACACTGGATCTTCTCGACTCACAGTCTGTCATCCCGGGCCTGATCCGGGATCCATGTGACCCATGCCTGGATCCCGGCCTTCGCCGGGATGACAAGCCATCAAGGCCCTCTTGGACCCTTAACATCTCGCCCCAACACCCCATGAAACCCTTTCTCCGCCAACAACTCGCACGCTACGCCGACCGTCTGGGAGAGCTTGAATTCCTGCTCTCACGCGAAGACATCATGAAGGATATGACGCAATTCCTGGTGCTCTCACGCGAACACACCGAAGTGGCCGCAGTGGCCGGTCGCTGGACACGCTACCAGCAGCGCGAGGCCGATCTGGCGACGGCGCAGGACCTGCTGAGCCACTCCAGCGATGACGCAGATATGGCAGCCCTGGCACAAGAAGAGATCGAGGGCGCCAGCGCTGAACTGCAACAGCTCGAAGTCGAGTTGCAACGCATGTTGCTGCCCAAAGACCCCGACGACGCGCGCAACGCTTTTGTCGAAATCCGGGCCGGCACCGGCGGTGATGAATCGGCCCTGTTTGCCGCCGACCTGGCCCGCATGTACACCCGCTATTGCGACCGGCGCGGCTGGCGTGCCGCGATCATCAGCGAGTCACCGAGCGAGCTTGGCGGCTACAAGGAAGTGGTGTTGAAGATAGAAGGTGAACAGGTCTATGGCGCGCTCAAATTTGAGTCCGGCGGCCACCGGGTGCAACGCGTGCCCGTGACCGAAACGCAAGGGCGCATCCACACCAGCGCCTGCACGGTCGCCGTGTTGGCCGAACCCGATGAGGCGGTGGCGATCCAGATCAATCCGGCGGACCTGCGCATCGATACCTACCGCGCCAGTGGTGCCGGCGGCCAGCACATCAACAAGACCGACTCGGCGGTGCGCATCACACACCTGCCGACCGGCATCGTGGCCGAGTGCCAGGACGGCCGCAGCCAGCACAGCAACAAGGCCCAGGCGCTCAAAGTGCTGACCGCGCGCATTCAGGAAAAAGACCGCAGCGAACGCGCGGCCAAAGACGCCGCCGAGCGCAAGAGCCTGATTGGCAGCGGCGACCGCAGCGACCGCATCCGCACCTACAATTTCCCGCAGGGCCGCTTGACCGACCATCGCATCAACCTTACGCTGTACAAATTGCTCAGCATCATGGAAGGCGATCTCGACGATGTGGTGCAGGCGCTGCAGGCCTATGAGGCGGCGCAGCAACTGGCGGCGCTGGAATTGGGTGCCGGCGCCTGATTTGCCCATTTTTACATATTAAATTGACCTCTATCTCCCGTCCACTATGCGCAAGCAGCTATTGTTTGAATAGCGTTCAGGTGTGACATGAACCTGCCAAATATCTCACAAGCCGTTCTCGACGCCGAGTCCCGCGGCCTGGATCGACTGGATGCGCAGTTGCTCTTGCTGCACGTGCTGGATAAACCCGCAAGCGACCGGGCCTGGCTGCTGGCTCACGATTCCGATCTGATCAATGCCGCCGTCTTGCAAAGACTGGACCGCTTGGTCAAGCGCCGCGCCGCGGGCGAGCCGCTAGCCTACATCACCGGGCACAAAGAGTTTTATGGTCTGGACCTGCTGGTCGATGAGCGCGTGCTGGTGCCCAGGCCTGATACCGAAACACTGGTGAACTGGGCATTGGAGTTACTCCCTCTCCCGCTGGCAGAGGGATCGGGTCAGGGCCTGCTTGATCTGGGCACCGGCAGCGGCGCCATTGCCCTGGCGCTCAAGGCAACACGGCCTGAGCTCCACGTCAGCGCCACCGACTACAGCGAAGACGCACTGGCCGTCGCCCGCGCCAACGCCGAGCGCCTGCAGCTTGAGGTGCATTTCTGGCAGGGCTCGTGGTTGCAAGGCATAACCGGGCGTTTTCAGATCATCGTCTCCAACCCGCCCTACATTGCCGCGCAGGATACGCACCTGGCGGCCCTCACCCATGAGCCACTGCGAGCGCTGGCCAGTGGCGCCGATGGCCTGGACGACATTCGCCAGATCATTACCCAATCTCCCCGCCATTTGCTGCCCGGCGCTTGGCTGCTGCTGGAGCACGGCTACGACCAGGCCAGCGCAGTGCGGCGCTTGCTGGAGCAAACGGGCTTTGAGCAGGTGCAGTCGCGCCGCGATCTGGCTGGGCTAGAGCGCTGTAGTGGTGGGCGGGCACCCCAAGCCTGACCTCCTATCGCTCGCTTGAGTCGCTATTCATGGGGCGTCAAGCAAGCAGCGGAAGTCATCGTTGAGGCCTGAATCCAACCGATGGCGCTGTAGCGCGGCACCAGGTCGCTCACATCTTTGGCGGCCAGTTGTCAGTCTCGGACTGGTAGCTCTTGCACCCAGCATAGATCGCGTCGTACATCACCATGCCATGTTTGAGCATCTCGTGGTCGTCATGGAATACTTGTGACAGCCCGAGCGACAACCCGTCAAAGCTGCAAAGCTCTCCCACATGACTGTATTCCACACCAGGGATGTCATACGCAATAGCGCCGCTTGCCGCTGTCGTCTGCGCCACCTGGTGACTTGGCACATAGAGGAACTCTGGTGTGCGGTCGATGCACATTCCAATCAGCCAAGGACAGGCAATTCAGTCAATCTTTGGATCTTCACGGGTAACCCATTTCATGTGGAATCTTCTGTTTTGTCTGTCAGGGGACCGTCGGTGGCCTGCCCTGCCTCAGTGCAAAAGCTGCCAGACCAGGCCCAACAATCCGCAGCCGGTAATGACGGGAATAACACCAAGCTTGAACCGGAAGATGGCCACGGCGGCTGCCGCTCCGATAAACAAGGAGGCCCATTCGAAGTGACCGGACAGCCCTTTTGGCCAGAGGACGTGGTACACGAAGAACACCGCCAGGTTCGCAATAACGCCGACCACGGCTGCGGTGATGCCGGTCAACGGGGCCGTGAATTTCAGGTTGCCATGGGTAGACTCAATGAAGGGCGCACCCGTCAGGATAAAGAAGAACGATGGCAGAAAAGTAAAGAAGGTGACAACCGTCACCGCGACGGCACCTGACAAGAAGAGCGAGTCTGGACCAAAGATGGCTTTGGTCCAGCCGCCAACAAAACCGACAAACGAGACCACCATGATGAGCGGACCCGGCGTCGTCTCGCCCAGGGCAAGGCCGTCAATCATCTGCGCTGCGCTCAGCCACCGAAAGTGCTCCACCGCCCCCTGGTAGACGTAAGGCAATACCGCGTACGCGCCGCCGAAGGTCAACAGCGCTGCCTTGGTAAAAAACCAGGCCATTTGTGTCAACACGGCGTCCCAGCCGCAGACAAGGGTCAGGCTTCCAATACCTGCCAGCCAGATACCAAGACAGACGAGCAGAACCCGCATGAACCGAGCCCAGGTAAACCGTGCATGGGCCGGTGTCGGGGTAGCGTCGTCGATCAAGGCCGGGCCGAAGGTCCTGGCTGTGTTGCCATGACCACTGCCCACGACGAATTTCTCAGGCGCAACCCGTCCGCCGAAGTAACCAATGACGCCAGCGGCCAACACGATGAGCGGGAACGGCAGGTTCAATGCATAGATCGCAACAAAGGCCGCTATGGCGATACCCCACAACCAGTCGTTCTTTAACGCCCGTGAGCCGATTCGGTGGGCCGCCGACAGCACGATGGCCGTCACTGCGGGCTTGATGCCATAGAGTAATCCGGCCACAGCCGGCACGTCGCCAAATGCCAGGTAGACCCACGAAAGACCAATCAGAATGAACAGGGAGGGCAGCACGAACAAGCAGCCGGCGATGATGCCACCCCAGGTGCGGTGCATGAGCCATCCAATGTAGATGGCAAGCTGCTGTGCTTCGGGCCCTGGCAACAGCATGCAATAGTTCAATGCGTGCAAGAACCGGTTTTCTGATATCCATCGGCGGCGTTCGACCAGGTCCTGATGCATGATGGCTATTTGCCCAGCAGGACCGCCAAAGCTGATGAAGCCGAGCTTGAGCCAATACCAGAAGGCTTGACCAATGGAAATGCTGGAAGACGGTGCAGTTTGTTCTGTCATGAGGCGGTCCGCAATGCGGCGTAAAGCGTGTCAAAAAGAGCTTGCGCTGCATCCAACAGTGCGTCGTCATCATCGTGTTGAGACTGAAGACCCCGCACCAAAGTCTCAACGCCAGCGGCTTCGTCAACGGGTATGCCACCAATGTCGATGAAGTGCACCAGTTCACCCAGCTTGGCCAAGGCGGGGTTGTGCTCCAACCCGAACGAGTGCAGCACCACCTCAAACGTAACCATGTCGCCCACATGCGTAAACCTGGCGGCGTCGAAGTCAAAACCCAGGGCGGTCTTGGGGCACTTCTTTGTGTGCTGCAGCCACAGAAAGCGGGCGCCATCGTCAACGAAGCGCCGTATCAGCCACGCTGTTGCCAGGCGGTCCACCCAGGGACGCTTGCGTGTCGCCCAGGTTTTCCCCTGGAAGGCGGCAATTTCCAGTCGCTCGATAGTGCCAACCCCCGCGATCGGTTCACCGGGAGATAACGTGCTCTCAATTTCGTAGCGTAGCGTTTCCAGACCCGCAGCGACGCTTTGAGCCGACTTGCCAACAAAAAAATCTGTGCTGCGTATGGCTTGAAGCTGACGCTCTAGTGTCCGAATTGCCTTACGCAGCTCGACCTCACCTGCCGATTTGAGTGACTTTCTGGTTTGCTTCAGGGTCTGCGTGAATTCGGCGTATTGCTCAGAGCGGTCAAACAATTCGCGAAATGTTTTTTCCTGCGCGACATCACGTGCGGTGAGCGACAGCATGTGGGCATCAGCGCCGCCTTCCCGGATAGCGCGCTCGATGACCCAGAATTCGGTGGCCGAAGAGGCCATGGCGGGAAGGATATGGACGCCTTCGCGCAGAGTCGCGCAACCCGTGGCCTTGAGCGCGCGCCAGATGCGCACACGCAGTCCACTCGGTGATGTCGGTAGCGAGGCAGTCAGGATGAGCCAATCAATCATGTAACAATGATAACCTAATGTGATAATTGTTACATCGTCTGCATGACACGCCAACTGTCCGTGATGATGGTCGTGCTCGCCCGGCACGTGACAGTACGCAATTTCTGGCTCAATGGCAACGCGAACCGTCATCACCGTCACCGCAATATGCGAAGTATTGCTTCTAGCTTCCGTGGATACTGCGCATACTGCTATCTTCTTCATAGTGCGACAGAGCCATCCCTGCCCCTGGCAGGGTTACCAACGCCGCACCGCGCGCGAAAGTGAAATAATCACGCATCTTTTTCCAAGGACTA
>JADGRK010000161.1 GCA_017880985.1 Rhodoferax sp.
TTGCGCCCGACAGATATGCTCTAAAGTCCTATTTAGCCTGAAAAACACTGGAGCGCAGTGCCGCCAGATCGAGCACCCGCAGGCCACCGTATTCGACCCGGATCACGCCCTGCGCGGCCAGCGCCGTCAAGGCTTCGTTGACGCGCTGGCGTGACAGGCCCACCAGATAAGCCAGCTCCTGCTGGGTGATGCGCAGCACCTCGCCCACGCCGGGGTAGAGCACCGGGTTGAACAGCGCGGCCAGGCTGCGCGCCACGCGGATGTCGGGGTTGGTCATGCGGTCGATTTCGCGTGCGGCAATGAACTGCCCAAGCCGCTCGTTGAGCTGGTTCATGACAAAGCGGTTAAAGCTGATCGAGTGGTCCAGCAACCAGTGGAAGGTATCGACGTGCAGTCCCGCCACCATGCTTTTGCGCAGGGCCTGGATGTTGTAGCGGTAGGTCTCGCGCTTGAGGGCGGTGCCTTCGCCAAACCAGCCGCCGGGGGGCACACCGGTGAAGGTCATGGTCTGGCCTTCGGCGTTGTCGCTGCTCATCTTGAGCAAACCATCGACCACACCAAACCAGTAGGTGACCGGGCGACCGGTGCGGCAGACGTAGTCGCCGGCACTGGCGTCAGCGATTTTCAGCTCGTCCACGGCGCGCTCGCGCTCATCAGGCGCGAGCCTGGGCAACCAGGGAATCGTATCGAGCTCGACGCTGGTCAGGGATCGGCGTCGCTGGTGCAAAGAAGTATCGGAAACCATCAAAGTGCCTTGCTGAAGTTGGCCATAAGTGCAGGGAAAACACCTACCTGGAACGGTCAACATTGTCGTTCAAACGACAACTTGACGTCAAATGAATGCCTATTATTCGATCCATTCCAGCAACCAGATGGCTTTGGCCCCGGTTGCAACTGAACAGTTGAGGACAGAGCTGAAGATCTGTCCCGCAAGTTTTTTGATTAGGATTAAAGACAAGGTACACCGGGATGCAGACCACTTTTCCTCGACTTCTGTTGAATCACGCCGCTCAGCGCCCGACGGAAACCGCTATGCGTGAAAAAGAATACGGCATCTGGCAGGCGCTGTCGTGGGCTGACCTGGCGGCAATGGTGGAGCAGTTGGCCTGTGGCTTGGCGCAGGCGGGTCTGCGCCGCGATGAGCACATGATCGTGATTGGCGCCAATCGCCCGCGCCTGTATGCCACCATGCTGGCGGTTCAGTCGATTGGGGCGGTTCCCATTCCGCTCTACCAGGACGCTGCCGCGCCCGAGTGTGTGTTCCCGATCAACAATGCTGACGTGCGCTTTGCCTTTGCCGAAGACCAGGAACAGGTCGATAAATTGCTCGAAATTCGTGAGCAATGCCCGCAGCTCAGCAACATTTACTTCGACGATCCGCGGGGCCTGCGCAACTATGATGAGCCGGGCCTGCTCGCGCTGGATGACTTGCTGGCAGCCGGCAAAGCCTATGCTGCAGTGCACAAGGAGTTTCTTGAATCCGAAGTCAGCCGGATCAAGCCCGACGATGTAGCGGCCATGTTTTTTACCTCCGGCACCACCGGCAACCCCAAGGGCGTGGTGCACACCCACAACTCACTGCTGAACAGCGCCAAGGCCGGGGCTGACTTTGACAAACTGACCCATTCCGAGGAGGTGCTGGCCTATTTGCCACCGGCCTGGATCGGGCAAAACATCTTTAGCTATGCGCAATGGCTCGCCTGTGGCTATGTCGTCAATTGCCCGGAGTCGGCCGACACCGTCACCATCGATCTGAAGGAAGTTGGCCCGACCTATTACTTTGCACCGCCGCGGGTGTTTGAAGGGCTGCTGACACGGGTCATGATTCGCATGGAAGACGCGGGCGCCATCAAGCGCCACATGTTTGAGTATTTCATGAGCGTAGCCAAGCGCGTCGGCCCGGCGCTGATGGACGGCAAGTCGGGTTCCATGGCAGACCGTGTGCTCTACGCTTTGGGCAACTTCATGGTCTATGGCCCGTTGCGCAATAACCTGGGTTTCAGCCGGGTGCGCGTCGCCTACACGGCGGGTGAAGCCATCGGCCCGGACCTGTTCAGTTTCTATCGCTCCATCGGTGTCAATCTCAAACAACTCTACGGTTCGACCGAGACCGCCGTGTTCGTCTGCCTGCAACCCGACAACGAGGCGCGTGCCGACACCGTGGGTGTGCCCTGCGCCGGGGTCGAAATCAAGGTCGCCGACAACGGTGAGGTGCTGGTCAAGTCGCCCGGCTTGCTCAAGGAGTACTTCAAAAACCCAGCGGCAACGGCCGAGGTGCTCAGTGCCGATGGCTGGTATCACACCAGTGACGCCGGTTTTCTGGATGCACACGGCCACCTCAAGATCATCGACCGCGTCAAAGACGTGGGCCGCATCAAGGGTGGCGCCAACGACGGCGCCATGTTCGCGCCCAAGTATGTCGAGAACAAACTCAAGTTCTTCCCGCACATCAAGGAAGTGGTGGCCTACGGCGATGGCCGCGAAAAAGTTTGCGTCATGATCAATATCGATGTTGACGCGGTGGGTAACTGGGCCGAGCGGCGCAACCTGCCCTACGCCGGCTACACCGATCTGGCGCAAAAGCCCGAGGTCTATCAGCTGATCAAGGAATGCGTCGAAAAGGTCAATGCCGATCTGAGTGTCGATGCGCTGCTGGCCGGCTCGCAAGTCAGCCGTTTCCTGGTGCTGCATAAAGAGCTCGACGCCGACGACGGCGAGTTGACCCGGACCAACAAAGTCCGCCGTGGTTTCATTGCTGAAAAATACGACGTGCTGGTCGATGCCCTGTATGGCGGGAAGACCTCGCAGTTCATAGAAACCCAGGTCAAGTTTGAAGATGGCCGCACCGGCAGCGTCAGCGCCACGCTCAGAATTGACGACGCAAAGACCTTTGCACCCGTAAAGGCAGCAGCATGAGCAAGAAAATTGGCGAGGTCATCCTTGACGTCAAGAACATCTCTTTAAGTTTCGGTGGCGTCAAGGCGTTGAGCGACATTTCGTTTGATGTGCGCGAGCATGAGGTGCGCGCCATCATCGGCCCCAATGGCGCCGGCAAGAGCTCGATGCTCAACTGTATCAACGGGGTCTATACGCCGCAACAAGGCTCGATTACTTTTCGCGGCAAGGCCTTCAGCCATATGGACAGTCACGCGGTCGCGGCGATGGGCATAGCGCGCACTTTCCAGAATCTGGCGCTGTTCAAAGGCATGAGCGTGATCGACAACATCATGACCGGACGCAACCTCAAGATCAAAAGCAATTTGCTGTTGCAGGCGCTGCGGATCGGCCCGGCGCAGCGGGAGGAGGAACAGCACCGCGAGGCAGTCGAACACATCATCGATTTCCTGGAAATTCAGGCCCATCGCAAAACGCCGGTGGGGCAACTTCCCTATGGTTTGCAAAAACGGGTTGACCTGGGCCGGGCGCTGGCCATGGAGCCACAAGTCTTGTTGTTGGATGAACCGATGGCTGGCATGAACGTGGAAGAAAAGCAGGACATGTGCCGCTTCGTGCTGGATGTGAACGAAGAGTTTGGCACTACCGTGGTGTTGATCGAGCACGACATGGGCGTGGTGATGGATATTTCGGACCGCGTGGTGGTGCTCGATTACGGCAAAAAAATTGGCGATGGCACGCCTGAACAAGTACGCAACAACCAAGAAGTGATCAGCGCCTATCTGGGCGCCAGTCATTAGAGCAGCGGGAGAAAAATGATGACGATTGCCTCTTTTCTGGAAACCTTGCTGGGCGGCTTGATGGTCGGCATGCTGTATTCGCTGGTGGCGCTGGGCTTTGTGCTGATCTACAAGGCCTCTGGCGTCTTCAATTTTGCGCAAGGCGCCATGGTGCTGTTTGCAGCACTCACGATGGCGCGCTTTTCGGAGTGGATTCCGGCTTGGACCGGTATCACGAATCCGATTGTTGCGAATCTGGCGGCGTTTGTGGTGGCGGGGGTGCTGATGTTCGTGGTGGCCTGGCTGATTGAGCGGCTGGTGTTGCGCTACCTGGTCAATCAAGAGGGCACCACACTGCTGATGGCAACTCTGGGCATCGGCTACTTTCTTGACGGTATTGGGCAGACCATCTTCGGCAGCGACATCTACAAGATTGATATTGGTATGCCAAAAGACCCGGTGATAGCGTTCGAGAGCGTGTTTGAAGGCGGTGTTTTGCTTAACAAGGAAGACTTGTACGCCGCACTGATTGCCGCCGTGCTGGTGACCCTGCTCAGTGTGTTCTTTCAAAAAACGGCCACTGGACGCGCACTGCGTGCCGTAGCAGACGATCATCAAGCGGCACAAAGCATTGGCATTCCGCTCAACCGCATCTGGTTCATTGTCTGGTGTGTCGCCGGCTTTGTGGCGTTGGTTGCCGGCATGATCTGGGGCAGCAAGCTGGGCGTGCAGTTTTCGCTCACTACCGTGGCTATGCGTGCCCTGCCGGTGGTCATTCTGGGCGGCCTGACGTCGGTGCCGGGCGCCATCATCGGCGGGCTCATCATCGGGGTCGGTGAAAAGCTGTCAGAAGTATTTTTGGGCCCTTATGTGGGTGGCGGTATTGAAATCTGGTTTGCCTATGTGCTGGCCCTGGCGTTCTTGCTGTTCCGGCCGCAAGGCTTGTTCGGCGAGAAGATTATTGATCGCGTATGAAATACGCGATCATGAAACCTTGCGGGACAGACCAAGATTTGCGCAGCAAATTTGCTCTGTCCCCAACTGATTAGAAGGCACTATGTTCTACAGAGAAAACGGCCAGTTCAAGACCAGCTATCGCGCCGATCAGCAGATATTTCCCGTGACCCAGGACCGCTGGGCGGTGCTCGTGCTCATCGCTGCGGCTTTTGTGGTCGTGCCCATGTTGAGCAGTGGCTACATGTTCCGGGCCATTTTCATTCCCTTTTTGATCATGTCGCTGGCGGCGCTGGGGGTGAATATCCTGGTGGGTTATTGCGGGCAAATTTCGTTGGGTTCGGGGGCCTTCATGGCCGTTGGCGCCTATGCCGCCTTCAATTTCTTTGTGCGTGTGCCTGGCATGCCGCTGCTTCTCGCTCTGATTCTTGGTGGTCTGTGTTCCAGCGCGTTCGGTATCCTGTTTGGTTTGCCCAGTTTGCGCGTCAAGGGTCTGTATCTGGCGGTGGCCACGCTGGCCGCGCAGTTTTTCAGCGACTGGATGTTCCTGCGCGTCAAATGGTTCACCAATGACGCATCGTCGGGGTCGGTCTCGGTGTCGGGTTTGCAGATATTGGGTTTTGAAATTGAAAGTCCCACTTCCAAGTACCTGCTGTGCCTGTCGATTCTGGTCGTGATGGCGCTGCTGGCCAAAAACCTGGTGCGCAGTGCCATTGGCCGCGAGTGGATGGCGATACGCGACATGGATGTGGCCGCCGCGGTGATTGGCATCCGGCCCATGTATGCCAAGCTCAGCGCCTTTGCTGTGAGCTCTTTCATTATCGGTGTCGCCGGTGCCTTGTGGGGCTTTATCTATCTTGCGTCCTGGGAGCCCGCCGCGTTTTCGGTGGACTTGTCCTTCAAACTGTTGTTTATGGTGATCATTGGCGGCATGGGTTCCATCATGGGTGCGTTCTTTGGTGCTGGCTTCATCGTGGTTTTGCCAATTTTCCTGAACCAGTTCTTGCCCTCGCTTGGCGCTGCGATGGGGATCCCGATTTCAACGGCCGTGACCTCGCACGCCGAGTTGATCATCTTTGGTGCCTTGATTGTGTGGTTCCTGATCGTCGAGCCCCATGGCTTGGCCAAGTTGTGGTCTGTTGGCAAGCAGAAGCTGCGCCTTTGGCCCTTCCCTCACTGAGCCAGTTCTTTCGTTGACCGTGTTTTTCGTTCGTTAACCAAAAGGCATGCGAGTGCCGATACTTTAGGAGACTTCCATGAAAATTCGTAACATCGTCCTGGCCAGCGTCATCGCTGCGGCGGGCGCGGGGGCATTCGCCCAAGCCAAGGAGCAGTTCTTCCCCCTGCTGTCTTACCGCACCGGTGCCTACGCCCCGAATGGGATACCTTGGGCCGACGGGAAACAGGACTACCTCAAGATGATCAACGCGCGAGACGGCGGCATCAATGGCGTCAAGATCACGTTCGAAGAGTGTGAAACA
>JADGRK010000162.1 GCA_017880985.1 Rhodoferax sp.
AGGCTCATTGGATAGGCCATGCACCACCGTGCGCACGTCAGCATGGAACCGTCAAGTCCAGCCGTCTCGCCGCTGCGTCAACGCATGATCGAGGACATGCGAATGCGCAAGCTGTGCGATAAGACCCAGACCAGCTATATCCGCGCCGTGCGCAAATTGGCCGCATATCTCAAGCGCTCGCCCGGCACCGCCACCGCTGATGAGCTGCGCCGCTTTCAGTTGCACTTGGTCGATCAAGGCACTTCGCCGGCCCGGCGCGCCAATGATCATCGTCCAAACGTTTGAGCGCGGACAGACCATTCGCGCGCCTCCTCACGATCAGGGTGCACCATGAGCACAAGAACTTCGAGATGCTCAAACTGCCCGCCGACTCAGCATCAACCAGAGTCGGTATGGACAAGCCTTGTCCTACCGTGCAAAACCGCTCGCGCTTGCCCAACGAATCACCGACTTCTTGGCGTCTCAGCCCGGATGCCCAGCACTTGGTCAATGTCGCCATCGAGCGTAACTCCACGAGCGCGATTTGAAACCACACTGAGATCCTTCAAATCCCCATAGCTGTGTAGCTCACTCCGACAGCCGCGGTACTCGCCGCGGTTTCCTCCATGGGGGCTTTTACGACGCCTGCCCGCACGGATCAGATGTACCCGCACAGCCGTGCCTTTGGGCACGCGTCCTACAACCCTTAACCTATGCTGTCGGTGGCGCTATGAGGAAGCTGACGCTCGCCGGCGCTGTCACCAAAGCGGATCTAAGGCGATAGCATGGTGCTTGAATTACACTCGACAGCCCTGAGCAGAAACCGGTCAATGACCCAACCTCTGACTCTCATTTTGAAGCGGTAAGATTTTTTGGCGAAACTTACCCCCTGTCCCAGTCCGCACAGGCAAAATAGGAACAGAGACAAGATGAAACGCTGATATGCAAACAAATATTCCCAACCCCAAGGAAGACGAGGACATGACATGAGAAGGGAAGCCGCCTTGATCGCTGTGTCGTTCATTCTGACGCTATGCGCTGCTCCCTGTTTGGCCCTCAATCCCGATGAAGTGGCGCTGGTCGCTCCGGCCGCTGAGCGTGGAAGCGCCGCCTCCCAGGTCCTCCTGGCCGTCGCCTATCTCCATGGCGACGGCGGTTTGGCGCGAGACCCGGCCAAGGCAGCCTACTGGTTCGAGCAGGCCGCAATTCAGGGCAACGTTTACGCCCAGGATAGGCTGGGCGATCTTTACGAGCAAGGGCTCGGCGTGCCGGCCAACCCGAAACTGGCGTTCGACTGGCGTCTAAAGGCGGCCAATCGTGGCCAAGTCCAGGCACAGGTGAAGGTCGGCAAGATGTACCAGGAGGGTGTCGGTGTTGGCAAGGACATCGATCAGGCACTCTATTGGTTTCGTCGAGCCGCGACGGAAGGAAATGCAGAGGCGCAGTTCTTGCTCGGGCGGCTCTACCATTACGGCGGTGATGTCGAGGTGGATCGTGCGGCTGCCCGCTCATGGTTAGAGCAGGCGGCGCAAAAAGGCTACGAGAGTGCTGTTCTTCTCCTGAATATGATCGAAAGCATCGGCTACCAGATCGACGAGGGTTGGTACAAACGGACGCCGGGGTTGAAACAGCTGGCCGACGATGGCGATCTCGAGGCTCAATACCAGTTGGCACAGCGTTACGAGCGCGGTATCGGCGGCTTCAAGAAGGATGCGCAGACGGCGCTTGGCTGGTATGAGCGCGCAGCATCCGGAGGGCATCCCATGGCGATGAAGGCGTTGGCGCAGATTTATGCCGAGGGACTCGATGGCGTGAAGCGCGACCCTGACGCTGCCGCGAAATGGACAGCGCGGGCGAAAGCCGCGACGCATTGAGTCATACACAGAGCCGTGCAAATCCAATATTTTGTAGCGCCGCTTCTCACCGACAATTGCTCCAACTGACCTGCACGCCATGACCGCAAACCTTGCCAAGCGGCTGCTGCCGTTCCTGAACTGGCCGCGCGTCGATGGCAAGTCCCTGTTCAATGACCTCCTCGCCGGCATCACGGTGTCGCTGCTGGTAATTCCGCAGTCCCTGGCTTATGCGCAACTGGCAGGCGTACCCGCCTACTATGGGCTCTACGCGGCGTTCATTCCGTCTATGGTGGGCGTGTTGTTTGGGTCTTCGGCCCTTCTTTCGACAGGACCGGTGGCGATGACCTCATTGCTGACGGCCGCCAGCGTAAGCCATATCACGGCGCCGGGCACGGCGCAATTCGTCTCCTACGTGACCCTGCTGGCGCTGCTTTCCGGACTGTTCCAGATCGGCTTCGGACTGGCCCGCGCCGGAGTTCTGCTGAATCTGCTGTCGCATCCTGTGCTGATGGGCTTCATCAATGCTGCAGCGCTGATCATCGCCCTCTCGCAGCTTCCCGCTTTGACCGGCATTGCCGTGCCGCAGACCGATCATTTCCTTATGGATATAGGGCATTTGCTGGCCAAATCGGATTCACCGCATGTCATGTCACTGGCATTTGGCCTGCTGGCTATCGCTCTGCTTTTAGGCTTCAAGCGTTTTGCTCCTCGGCTGCCCGGAGTTCTCATCATGGTCGCGATCATGACCTGGCTGAGCTATGCCACCGGCTATGCCGAGCACGGCGGCAAGGTTGTTGGCGACATTCCCACCGGAATGCCCAGTATTTCCGTGCCGGCAATGAGCTGGAGCGCCACCATGACGCTGTTGCCATCTGCTTTCGTCATTGCCCTGGTCAGCTTCATGGAAGCGATGTCGAGTTGCAAGGTGATTGCCCTCAAGACACGCACCGGCTGGGACGAGAATCAGGAACTTATCGGTCAGGGCTTAGCCAAGGTGGTCGCGGCGTTTTGCCATTCGATGCCGGTCAGCGGTTCGTTTTCCCGGTCGGCGCTGAACCTGGCTTCGAACGCGAAATCCGGTTTTTCGTCACTGGTAACTGCCGGGTTCGTACTGGTGACGCTGCTTTACTTCACTCCACTCTTGTATCACCTTCCCAAACCCGCGCTGGCGGCGATGATCGTCCTTGCCGTCGCCAACCTCATCGACTTTTCAGTCTTGCATCGCTCATGGCAGGCTGGCCGTGACGACGGCATCGCAGCGGCGCTGACCTTTGTCGCCACGCTGGCATTCGCGCCAAACATCCAGAACGGCATTCTCACGGGAATCATCTTCTCGCTCGGTGCGTTCATTTACCGGCGCATGTCGCCGCGGATCGTTCTGCTCGGGCGCAACGTTGACGGATTGCTGGTCGACGCCGCGCATAATCGGTTACCCGTGCTGCACGAGAAGATTGCGGCACTTCGTTTCGACGCGACGCTGTTCTTCGCCAATGCCTCGTTCTTTGAGGATGCGATCCTGAAGCTCGAGAGGGAGAACCCAAAACTGGAATACATCCTGGTGGTGGCGAGTGGCATCAACCATATCGACGCATCGGCGGTCGAAATGCTGCGCAGGGTGGTACGGCGCTTGCGCGAGTGTGGCATCACGCTGGTCTTCAGCAGCACGAAACGACAGGTTCTGGATGTTGTCAAGCGAACAGGCCTGGCCGCCGAGCTTGGCGAGGCCAACATTTTTGCCTCCGACGATCTGGCGCTAATAGCACTGTCCTACAGACTAGACCGAAACACCCCTCAGTAGCGATCATTTGGGGCAACCAGTTGGACGAAGCCGCTACGCGGAGTAGACCACCCCCTGGCTGACACGATTTATTCTGCACTCTCACCCCTTCAATTCCGATGGGGTGATTCTGCAACATTTCGTGAGGACCCAGCAGCATGAAGACCGCCAGCGCCAAGGCTGATTTTGATCAGCGCTACCAAACCCACCTCAAACACCTCAAACTCAAGGGCCTGCAGCCCAAAACTATCGATGCCTATGCCCGCGCCATCCGGCGCATGGGGGACTACTTCGACCACCGCATCGAGAACCTGTCGCCCGCGCAACTGACCGACTACTTCAGCGATCTGATCACCACGCATTCCTGGAGCGCCGTCAAGCTCGATCTGTATGGGTTCAAGTTCTACACCCTGCACGTGCTTGGCAAACCCTGGGCCATGCCCAACTTCATCAAGCCGCCCAAGGTCCAGCGCCTGCCCGACATCGTCACCGTTGAAGAAGCACAGGCGCTGTTTTGTGCGACCCGCACGCTGAGCTACCGGGTGTTCTATTTCACCGTGTACAGCATGGGCCTGCGCTTGAGCGAAGGACTGGCCTTGAAGGTTGCCGACATCGATGCGGTGCGCCGTCGCGTGCACATTCGCGACTCCAAAGGCAACCGAGATCGTCTGGTTCCCTTGCCTGCCGCCACCCTGTCGGTGCTGCGCCGGTTTTGGCAAACGCACCGCAACCCCGAGCTGCTGTTCCCCAACCGCCAGGGCGGCCTCAAGGGTGCTCGCAGTGCCAGCACGCCGCTGGATCGGGGCGGTGTGCAAAAGACCCTGCATCAAGTGGCCATTGACTGCGGGCTAAAAAAAAGATCACGCCGCACAGCCTGCGCCACAGCTATGCAACTCACCTGATTCGGAAGCCGGGGTCGATCTGCTGGAAGTGCAGAAGATTCTGGGCCACTACTCCATCCTCACCACGGCGCGCTATACCCACCTGACCAGCCACACCAATGATCAGGCCAGTGTTCGCATCGAGGCCTTGATGCGCCGCTTCTCGCTGGATTGGGGGACGGTCAAATGATCACCCTTGCCAGCATCATCGAGCGTTTTGAAGCGCCGTTCCTGGCGCAGTACGGTGGTGCTGTTTTACCCAGCCATCGCAAGGCCCTGGCGGCCATGAAGCTGTGTCGCTCAAGCATGGCCCCGCGCATGTTGGCGCAGTGCAGCAGCTGCGAGGAGCAGCGCTTTGTGCCGCACTCCTGCGGCCACCGCAATTGCCCGCATTGCCAACATTTTGAGAGCCAACGCTGGATTGAGCGGCAAACACAGGCGTTGGTGCCGGGAAACTACTTTCTGATCACCTTCACTTTGCCCGCCGAGCTGCGGCCCCTGGCTTGGCAGCATCAACGCCTGGCTTACGCCGCCTTGATGGACTGCGCCTGGGCAACCCTGCGCACGTTCAGTCAAAACCACAGGCAACTCCAAGGCAGCCCGGGCGGCGTGGCGGTGCTGCACACGCACTCGCGCAAGCTGGAGTTTCACCCGCATGTGCATCTGGCCATGCCCGCAGCCGCGCTCGATTGCGACAAGGGTTTGTGGCGTACTTTGCGCCGTGGTGCCAAAGGGGATGGCTATTTGTTCAACCACAAGGCGCTGGCCAAAGTGTTTCGCGGCAAGCTGTTGGCGGCCCTGCGCGAGGAGGGTTTGCTGGCGCCACCGAACTTGCCCGAGAAATGGGTGGTCGATTGCAAGTGCGTGGGTAGCGGCGAGAAGGTTTTGGTCTACCTGGGGCGCTACCTGTATCGAGGGGTGATTCAGGAGAAAGACATTCTGCGCTGCGAGAACGCTCAGGTCACCTACCGCTGGCGCGACAGCAAAACGAAGAAGATGCAGACCCGCACGGTCAGCGGGGCGCAGTTTCTTTGGTTGGTGCTGCAGCATGTGCTACCCAAGGGTTTCAGGCGTGCGCGAAACTATGGCTTTTTGCACCCCAACAGCCAAGCGCCTGATTGCGCTGTTGCGCCTGCTGGTGTTCAAGCCGTGCGCCAAGGCACCCACTGAATCGGCCCCTTCCACCCAAGCTGAGCGCCCCAAACTGTTGTGCCGCTGCTGCGGCGCTGTAATGGTCATCGTGCGCAGGCGAATCTTGCCTTTCATAACTGAGCCAGCGTGTGCTGACCGTGAGGCCATTCTGAGCACATAAACAAGCAGATCACCAGCCCCTCAACAGTGCCAGGCTGGTGCTGTGGATGTGCGCGGCCAAAAACGGCAACACGCCGCTGATTGATTCAAAAAAATGTGCCTCCAGGGCACCAGGCGCTTGCTTTATCCCGCCTGAACGCTTCGACGCGATGGCTTTGTGTGCCCGCAAAGTTCAACGCCAGGGCAGCATCAAAAAAGATATTTTCAGAGAACCGGCCATTGCGCCTTGAACCGGGCTTGTCCAACAACCGGTTCAGATCGCGGCTGCGCTTCGCTTGCGCGATCTAACCTTATTCGTTA